>JAYVBZ010000100.1:0-4629 GCA_043750215.1 Actinomycetota bacterium | reverse complement strand
GGTCGTTCGCCGGCGGGGCGTCCACGCTCACGCGTACCTCCCATAGTCGACCTCACCGGAGAGGGCGGGCGCAGGTCTGAGCTTGTCCCAGTGCGCGGCGCCCCATTTCTCCACGTACTCCGCGTGCGAACCCAGGTCGTAGACCCATTCGCGAAGCCAGGCATCGAGCGACTCCTGATCCTTCGCGATCGTGTCCCACGCCAGGTAGAACGCGTTGTCGCGGTCGTAGTAACCCTGGGCGAAACTCGGGTGGCACGCGAGGGGTTGCTGGACCACCGCGTCGACGATCGCACCGGGGATCACGGTCCGGTTCGGATCTCGGCGGATGACCGACTCGTCCACCACTTCTTCGCACACCACGATGACCCGTTTCGCAGCGAAGGCTGCTTCCTTCTGGCAACCGAGGAGTCCCCAGATCTGCGTGTCACCGGCGGCATCGGCCCGCTGCGCGTGAACGATGGAAACATCCGGTACCAGTGGCGGCACGACGTAGACGATGTCATCCGGGTCATACGGCGAGACCATCGGCTTGATCTTGTCGTTCACGTTCGGGATGTCAGATTCGTAGTAACTGCGCAGCGGGAAGAACGGCAGGTTGGACGCACCCGCCATGTAGCGGCACACCATCCCGAAGTGGCTGTACTCCTCGATCTCCAGCGATCCGGGATCGGCCTTCTCGATGCGACGACGAACAGCGTGCAGATTGCCGACGCCCGGGTTCCCCATCCAGCTGAAGATGAGTTTGGATGCCACACCGGCCCCGATCATCTGGTCGTAGATGACGTCGGGCGTCATACGCGCGAGGGTCAGGTCGCGACGGCCCTGCCTGATGATCTCGTGGCCGGCCGCGAAGCAGATCAGGTGCGTGAACCCCTCGATGGCTACCGTGTCGCCGTCGCGGACCAACTCCGCCACAGCGTCGTGCATCGTGGTGGTCTTGTCCGTGCTCACCCGGCCGCTTCGACCTCGGCCACGGCTTCCTCGAAGATCTCGAGAGCGGCCAGCGCCTGATCTTCGCGGAACACGAGCGGCGGCGAGATGCGGATGGCGTCATCGCCACACCCCAGCATGAGCAGCCCCTTACGGAACGATGCCTGCTCCACCGCCGAAGCCTTCTCGCGATCGGCGAAGCCGAGCCCGATCCAGAGCGCGCGGCCCCGGACCTCCGAGATGATCGGGTGGCGTTCGGCGATATCGCGGAGGCCCTCGAGGAATATGTCGCCCACCTTGGACGCGTTGTCCATGAGCGCTTCTTCCTGAATCACGTCTAGGGTGGCGAGCGCGGCCGCACACGACACCGGCGAGCCACCGTAGGTTGAGCCGTGCGAGCCAAGGTCCCACGACATGAGGTCTGCGCGAGCGATCATCGCGCCGAGCGGCAACCCACTCGCGATCCCCTTGCCGGCGGTGATGATGTCCGGCGTGATGCCCTCCTGCTCGATGGCCCACATGGTCCCGCTGCGCCCCACGCCCGACTGCACTTCATCGCAGATCAAGAGGATGCCGTACTTGTCGCAGAGCTCACGCAGATAGGTGAACCAACCCTCGGGCGGGAGGATGTACCCACCCTCGCCCAACCAGGACTCCACCACGATGGCGGCGACCTCCGTCGGCGAGACGATCCGCTTGAACAGCACCTCTTCGATGTAGTCGAAGTCGCCATAGAAGGAGTGATAGACGCCCGGCAGCATCGGTCCAAAGTTGGTGCGGTACTTGGCTTTGGAAGCGGTGAGGGTGACCGAGCCCATGGTCCTGCCGTGGAAGGACTGGTACATGCCGATCAGGTACTGCCGGCCGGTGGCATAGCGAGCCAGCTTGAGCGCAGCCTCCACCGCCTCGGTCCCGGAGTTCGATAGGAACGAACGCGCGGGCTTGCCACCGAACGGCGCCAGCGCGTCCAGCCGCTCGCAGACATCCGAGTAGATGGGCAGGTAGAAGTCCGACGCCGAGTAGTGCAGAAGTTCCCCCGCCTGGCGTTGCACGGCCTGGACCACCTTGGGGTGACAGTGACCGGTCGAGGTCACCGCGATGCCGGCGTTCAGGTCCAGGAAGATGTTCCCGTCCACGTCCTCGACGAGCGAACCCGCGCCGCGCCGAGGCACGAATGGATAGGCGCGCGGCAACGATGGCGAGGTGACCTTCCCGTCGCGCTCGATCCGTGCCATGGCTTCGGGACCCGGCACCTCGGTGATGAGCTTCGGACGAACGCGGGCCGAGAGACCTTCGTACGTCAGGGTCGATGTATCGGCGTCGCTCACTCCGAGATCACCGTCCGGGACTGTTCGCGCATGTACTGGGTCACGTAGTAGGGGCCACCGCCGGCCTTTCCGGTGGTTCCCGAACCCTTCCACCCACCGAACGGCTGCACGCCCGGCCACGCGCCCGTGGTCGCGCCCGCGCGCCGGTTCACATAGACCACACCTCCGTCGATCCGGTCCAGCCATTCGTCGATCTCCGCTTGATCCTCGCTGAAGAAGCCGGCCGTGAGGGCGTACTCGCTGTCGTTGGAGAGCTGGATGCCCTGGTCCAGCGAGTCGATGGGCGCGACTGCAACGAACGGCACGAAAAGCTCCGTCTTGAACAGCCAGTTGTCCGTCGGCACCTCTACCACCGTGGGCTGGACGAACGTGCCACGGGCGAGGTCCCCATCCGTGACCCGCTCTCCACCGGTGATGACGGTCCCGGACTTGCGGGCCTCCTGGACCGCTTCCTCAAACGTCGTCACGGCGGCGTCGTTGATGAGCGGGCCCAGGTAGACGTCGCGCTGGAGCGGGTCGCCGATCTTGATGGCCTCAGTCTTCTGCTTCAGCTGCGCGACGAAGTCGTCGTAGACCTCGCGTTCCACGTACACGCGCGAGTTGGCCGAGCACTTCTGCCCGCCGAAGCCGAACGCGGACCGCAGGACCCCGTCGGACGCCTTATCCAGGTCGGCATTCTTCGTCACGATCGTGGGGTTCTTGCCACCCATCTCGCAGATCGCCGGCTTCGGGTAATCGGTCGCGAATGTCTTGTAGATCCCCATCCCCACGTCGTAGGAGCCGGTGAACGTGATCCCGCCGACGTCCTTGTGGTGCACGATCGAATCCCCCACGACCGAACCGCGTCCAGGCAGGTAGTGGAACGCGCCCGCCGGGATGCCGGCGTCGCGGTAGATCTCGTACAGCTTGTAGCCGAGCAGCGCGCCTTGGTGCGCCGGCTTGAAGACCACGGTGTTCCCGGCAACGAGCGCCGCTGAGGACGGGCCGCCGGAGAGTGCCATCGGGAAATTGAACGGGCTGATCACGGCCCACACGCCGTAGGGCCGCAGCACGTCGTAGTAGTCGCCCGCCGCTCCCATGGCCTGCATCGGTACCTTGAAACCCTGGTTGTCCTCGAGGGCCTTGGCGTTCCAGCGCATGAGGTCGGCGGTTTCTTCGACATCGCCCAGTGCCTCAAGGCGGCTCTTGCCGACTTCCATGGCCATCAACGCGGACAGCATGTTGCGGCGTTGCGACATCAGATCGGCGGCCCTGTTGATGAGGTCCACGTGTTGCTTCCAGCCCATGCGGTCCCACTCCAGGGCGAACCCCTTCGCAGACGCGATGGCATCTTCGACGTCTTGATGGGTGGCCTGGGAGATATGCGCCAGAAGGATGTCGCTGTCGATCGGCGAATGAAGTTCGTACGTGCCTTCGCCCTCGCGCTCCTGGCCGTTCACCACGACGGGGATCGTCTTGCCCAGCTCGGCCTTCGCCTGCTCGATCCCCTGGTCATAGCCCTTGTGAAGCTCCTCGTTGTCGGCCGACATCGTGGCGTAGGTGACGCGGAAGCCTTCTGCCATGGGAAGCTCGCCCCCTTCTTGGTGACTGCGGGAAACCTGCTGGTAGGTGGGAACGCATGGTAGCCGAGTGTCCGCCGGGTCGCCTCGGGACACGAACGATGCCAGTGACCCAAAGTTCGGGCAGGGAGCTACCCGGGTTGGGGGTGACCGGGCGTATGCTCCTGCTCCCTTATGAGGCTCGTGACCTTCGACCGGGGGGGGCACCGGCGGCTAGGAGCGATCTTCGGGGGCGAGGTGGTCGACCTGCCCGACGCCGTTGGGCACCCGGCCTTCCCGCCCACGTTGGAAGCACTCGTCTCAAGCAGCCGCGGCACCATCCTTGATGCCGCCCGTGCTGCCCTTGAACGCGACGATGTGATGACGCACGCGGTCAAGCGGGCGCGCATCCTCACGCCGCTCTTCCCCCGTTCGCTCCTGTCCCCCGGCTCCTCGGACCTCACCCGTTCCCTGGTTGGTCCGGAGCAGGACGTGCCGTGGCCCGAAGGCGCCGCGTGGCTCGAATACGAACCGAAGGTCGCCGCGGTGCTCGGCAAGGAACTTCATCGCGTGGAAGACACCACGGTCCCCGACCACGTGTTCGGCTACACCCTCGTGAACGATTGGTCGGCCCGTGATGCCACCGGCTCCCCGATGGCTACGGCGGCCGGCCTTCCGATCGCGATCGGCCCCGTCATCGTCACCGCGGACGAACTCGACCCGCAGACCCTCTATCTCGACGTCCGTGTCGACGGCCAGTCGATCGCGAAGGGGAACCTCAACGGCGCCGCGCGGAGTCTGTTCGGGTTGATCGCGGCTGCCTCGCGCCAGGG
>JAYVBZ010000099.1:0-2013 GCA_043750215.1 Actinomycetota bacterium | reverse complement strand
GTGCAGACAGATATCCTCGGGCCCGACGATGTGCTGAAGAGGTGTCCCCACATCGACATGTCGGGCGGCGGTGAGCTGCCGGTGATCGGTGCCAGCTATCACCCTCCGGGTTCCATCGCGCATCACGACTCGGTGGTGTGGGCCTACGCCATAGCGGCACAACATCTCGGAGTCCACATCCACGAAGGCGTCGCCGTGAACGGGGTCGACGTCACCGACGGTGTGTGCTCAGGCGTCCAAACGGATGCGGGGCCGGTAGGCGCGGGCGCCGTGGTGAGCGCGGTGGCGGGGTACTCCTCGATCGTGGCCGCCATGGCGGGGGTAGCGCTCCCGATCAGCACCCACGCGTTGCAGGCGTTCGTCACCGAACCGTATTCGCATGTCTTCGATGGCCTGATCAGCTCGATGGATCTCTACGTCTACATCTCGCAGACAGCGCGGGGAGAGTTCTTGGTGGGCGCGGAGATCTTGCCGTACAACACGTATTCGACACGCTCGACGTTCGACTTCCTGGCCGAGGCAGCGCGGCGCTGCATCATGTTCCTGCCCTTCGTGGCGAACGCACGCGCCATGCGCCAGTGGACGGGTCTGTGCGACATGACGCCCGACTCCTCGCCGATGCTGGGAGAGAGCGCCGTGAAGAACTTCCACCTGATGGCAGGGATGGGAACGTGGGGCTTCAAGGGTTCTCCTATATTCGGCAAGCTGTTAGCGGAGACGCTGGCGACGGGCAAAGTACCGGACCTCATCGCACCGTTCGCGGTTGATCGATTCGAGCGCGACCGGATGGTTCCCGACGCGGCGAGCGCCGGCACTCACTAGTCACGCGAGTCAGCGCGCCGGGAGCATCACGGGAGCATTGTGTTCACCGATATCGATGATGCCATCTAGCCCTGATGCCACCAGTAGGATCGTGCCGCCGCAATCCAGTTCCTGATCGTCGGCCTCTGCGGCCTCGGTGAGTGCGAACGCTACCCCTGAGTCCTGGGGATCTATCCGGATCCGCGCGGCGGCGTTGAACCGCTGCGCGGCCTCCTGCATCTGGATGACCGCGGCGGCGGCGCGTTCGGTGATGTCGAGCATGCGCGCGAGTCTAGCGGCGCACCAGCTCTCAAGGTTGGATGGTCGGGCGTCGATGCGATCGCTGTTGTTGCGAACCCCTGGCCATCCGTTGTCGCAGGCGGCCGTTCGTTCCGATCAGCGGAAGTCGCAGGAACGCCTCGGCTTCTAGGTACGCCAGGATCACGCGCGGAAGGCTGAGGGGCGCCTCGTAGTAGATGAAGCGCGGGCGCCATACCGGGCCGAACTTGTCGTTGAACGTCCACAGCCGTTCTAGCTGGAAGAACGGGTTCAACCAACTGAGCAGTCTGGTTTCGATCCGTTGCAGCAGCGTGAGCCGCAACTGATCGTCGAAGATCCTGCCCCGAACGGCGAAGTTCAGGCTGAACCGAGCGGCTCCGCGCCGTCCCAGCTCCACCGTGGTCTCTGCCACCAGCCACTCCATGAGCCCGTTCGGCGTGTCGGGTCGCCGACGCATCTGGTCCAGGCTGAACCCTGGCTCGCTGCCGTAGCAGGGGACGAGGTGGAGGTATCCCTGGGCGCGGCCACCCGGATCCCGTGCGACAACCGTGAGTGCGTCGGGATCTTGCGGTGAGGGCAATCGGTCCATCGACATCGTGAACCCACGCTCGGGAGCGCGCCCGCGCCACGATGCGGTGACGGCGTCGAGCGCGTCGCGGAGATCGGGATCCACGTCCGAGTCCGCGACGTAGTTGATCGTGTAGCCGCCTCTGGTCAGTCGGTGTCCCGACTGGCGAACCTTGCGGATCCAGCGGCCCTCCAAGCTGAAGGTCCGCGGATCCATGACCGCCTCTTCGCCCAGATAGAACGGACGAAGCCCGAGCCGCCGGTAGGCCGGCTCCATCTCCTCGCTTCCGGCCAGCACCGCTACGCCCCACCCCATCCCTCGGGCGTGCCGAACGAAAGCCTCCATCACGTCGGCGCGGGCATCCG
>JAYVBZ010000098.1:0-3879 GCA_043750215.1 Actinomycetota bacterium | reverse complement strand
GCCGCGCGTGACGTGCTCTCGCCGATGGCGCCCAGGTCCAACCCGAGCTCCTCCGCCGCCTTGAAGATGTCTTCGTCGTCTTCTTTGAGCTCGATCTCATCGCCGGACTCGGAGATGATCTCGACGTCGAGGCAGAGCGACTGCATCTCCTTGATGAGCACCTTGAATGACTCGGGGATACCGGGCTCGGGGATGTTCTCTCCCTTGACGATGGCCTCGTACACCTTCACTCGACCCAGCACGTCGTCGGACTTGATGGTCAGGAGCTCCTGCAACGCGTACGCAGCGCCGTAGGCCTCCAACGCCCAGACCTCCATCTCTCCGAACCGCTGTCCGCCGAACTGAGCTTTCCCGCCCAGTGGCTGCTGCGTGATCATCGAGTAGGGGCCGGTGGAGCGAGCGTGAATCTTGTCATCGACCAGGTGCAAGAGCTTCAGGATGTAGGCGACCCCAACCGTGATGGGCTCATCGAACGGTTCGCCGGAACGCCCGTCGAACAACCGCGCCTTGCCGACCTCGTTGACCATGTTGTCGCCGTCGCGATTGGGGTGCACCGACCGGATGGCATCCAGGATCTCCGACTCACGCGCGCCGTCGAACACCGGGGTGGCCACATGGACCGGGCCCTTGTGATCGATGCCGTCCTTCTTGAACCCCCACATGGCCGCGAGGCCTAGGTGGGCCTCCAGTACCTGTCCGAGGTTCATTCGCGAGGGGACGCCCAGGGGGTTCAGGATGATGTCGACCGGCGTGCCATCCTCCAAGAACGGCATGTCTTCTTCAGGAAGGATGGTGGAGATGACGCCCTTGTTCCCGTGGCGGCCGGCGAGTTTGTCCCCGTCGGAGATCTTGCGCTTCTGGGCCACGTAGACGCGGACCAGCTGGTTCACGCCGGGCGGTAGTTCGTCGCCGTCGTCGCGGTTGAATACCCGAACGCCGATGACCTTGCCGGACTCGCCGTGTGGCACCTTGAGCGACGTGTCGCGCACCTCGCGCGCCTTCTCTCCGAAGATGGCGCGTAGGAGCCGCTCCTCAGGGGTGAGTTCGGTCTCGCCCTTGGGCGTGACCTTGCCGACCAGGTAGTCGCCGGGATGCACCTCGGCCCCGATGCGCACGATCCCGCGCTCATCCAGGTCCTTGAGGATCTCCTCGGACACGTTCGGGATGTCTCGGGTGATCTCCTCTGCGCCCAACTTGGTGTCGCGGGCGTCGACCTCGTGTTCCTCGATGTGGATGGAGGTCAGGACGTCTTCCTTGACCAGGCGCTCCGACAGGATGATCGCGTCTTCGAAGTTGTGGCCCTCCCACGGCATGTACGCCACGACCAGGTTCTTCCCGAGGGCGATCTCTCCGGCTTCGGTCGAAGGTCCATCTGCGATGACCTGACCCTTCACGACCTTGTCACCGGCTTCAACGATGGGCTTCTGGTTCTGGCATGTGCCTTGATTGGAACGGCGGTACTTCAGGAGGTCATAGACCCGCAGTTCGCCGATACGTTCTTTGACCACGATGTGCTCGGCTGACACGTCCTCGACGATGCCAGCCTCCAGGGCCAACACCACATCACCCGCATCAACCGCTGCACGGAACTCCACACCGGTGCCAACCAGCGGTGCCTCCGAGCGAAGCAGCGGCACTGCCTGACGCTGCATGTTCGCACCCATCAGCGCGCGGTTGGCGTCGTCGTGCTCGAGGAACGGGATGAGCGCCGCAGCGATCGACACCAGCTGCTTCGGCGAAACGTCCATGTAGTCGACCTCGTCGGGCACCACCGAGTCGACCTCGCCGCCTTTCTTGCGGACCAGAACGAGTGTCTCGGTGAACTTGCCGTTCTTGTCGACCTGCGCGTTGGCCTGGGCGATGACGTGCTTGTCTTCCTCGTCTGCCGACAGGTAGTCGATCTTCGAAGAGACCTTCCCGCCCTCGACGCGACGGTACGGCGTCTCGATGAACCCGAATTCGTTGATACGTCCGAACGTGCTGAGCGAGCCGATCAGGCCGATGTTCGGGCCTTCGGGGGTCTCGATGGGGCACATACGCCCGTAGTGGGACGGGTGTACGTCACGGACTTCGAAACCGGCTCGCTCGCGCGACAGACCGCCGGGTCCCAGCGCGCTGAGTCGACGCTTGTGGGTAAGGCCGGACAGCGTGTTGGTTTGGTCCATGAACTGGGACAGCTGCGAAGTTCCGAAGAACTCCTTGATAGAGGCGACGACCGGTCGGATGTTGATCAGGGTCTGGGGGGTGATGGCCTCGACGTCTTGCGTGGTCATCCGTTCCTTGACCACGCGCTCCATGCGAGAGAGCCCGATCCGGATCTGGTTCTGGATAAGCTCGCCAACGCTGCGGAGACGGCGGTTGCCGAAGTGGTCGATGTCGTCGGGGTCATAGCCATCCTCGCCGGCGTGCAACTTCACCAGGTAGCGGACGGTCTTCAGCATGTCTTCGTAGCTGAGGACGGCTTTGTACTTGGGGCCGCCGGCTCCCTGCTCGTCCTTGAGCTGCTCGGAGAAGACCCGGTACTTGAACTGCTCCCACGCCTTCTTGTCGGGGTTGTCGTTCTCGCCGAGCGCCTTGTGGTGAGCCCTGAGTTGCTTGAGCAGAACTCCCTCGGCGCTGCCCAGCTTCTTGTCCACCTTGTGACGACCGACCTTGGCCACGTCATAGCGCTTCGGGTTGAAGAAGAGGTTCTCAAGGAGTGTCTTCGCGCTCTCGGCCGTAGGCGGCTCGCCCGGACGGAGCTTACGGTAGATGTCCTCCAGCGCTTCTTCCTGGGTCTCTGTGTGATCCTTTTCCAGCGTGTTCTGGATGGACTGCGCGTTGTCGAACAGTTTGAGCATCTCGTCGGTGCTCCAGCCGAGCGCACGCAGGAGCGTGGTGACCAGCTGCCGGCGCTTGCGGTCGATCCGCACTCCGACGGTGTCCTTCTTGTCCACGTCGAATTCCAACCAGGCGCCACGCGAGGGGATGATCTTCGCGATGAAGACGTCCTTGTCGGTGGTCTTGTCCAGCTCACGGCTGAAGTAGGTACCGGGAGAACGGACCAGCTGCGAGACCACGACCCGCTCGGTGCCGTTGATGATGAAGGTGCCGCGTTCGGTCATCACGGGGAAGTCCCCCATGAAGACCTCTTGCTCCTTGATCTCGCCGGTCACGCGGTTGACGAATGTCGCTTCGACGAACAGAGGAGAGGCGTAGGTGATGTCCTTGTCGCGACATTCCTCTTCGGAGAACTTGTGCGGCCGGAACTCATGGCGGCCGAAATACAGTTGGAACTGCTCGGTGAAATCTTCGATCGGACTTACTTCTTCAAGAACTTCCTTCAAGCCTTCCTGCAGCAGCCAATCGAATGACTTCTTCTGGATGGAGACGAGGTCGGGAAGTTCCAACACCTCTTCGAGCTTGGCGAAACTGACACGTTCACGTACCGGGACATGCTGGTCAGGCAAATAGATCCCTCCCAGGGAACGGTTCTCAGCGCACAGCAGAGCGCACAGGTGGGCACGGCAAACGGGTAGTGTACGCAGGAATGCAGGCACCGTCAACGGTGCCTTGCGGGCGCCCCCTAGGGGACCCCGGGAAGATACGACTCGCGGGGAGCCGGGTCAACCCTCAGACGGGTGGATCTTTGAGCCCTTCAACACCTGGGAGAGCGCCGGGTTCGCACGATCGCGTTCGCTCAGGATCGGTTGCACCACAGGCCATGGGATCGCTGCCTCGGGATCATCCCAGGCGAATCCGTTCTCGTCGGCTCCGTCGTGATACGCCGTGACCATGTACTGGAGCGCAACGTCGGAAAGGGCACAGAAGCCGTGCGCGACGCCCGGGGGAATCGAGAGAGCCCTGAGTCCGGCACCGGCGTCGAAGGTGCCCGTGGTG
>JAYVBZ010000097.1:0-2879 GCA_043750215.1 Actinomycetota bacterium | reverse complement strand
GTATTCGTTCGCTACGAGGTGTTGTTCCAGCTTGCCTGGGTGGCGGGAGCGTTCCTGCCCGCGCTGCTGCCGATCTCGTTCAGGTGGGGCATCCTCATCCTCGCGGCGTTCTACCTCACCCTGGCCGGCATCTACGTCGCCCGGGCACGGATCGACCGTGCGGCGCAAACGTAGTCCCCGAAGGCTCGCCTGACATAAGCTTGCGCCCTCGTTCGAAGGGAAGGAAAGGGTCGATGGGTGAGTTCGTGACGGTGGGGCAGGCCGATGAGGTTGCGGAGGGTCAAGCCAAGCAATTCGACGTGAACGGTCAGGAGATCGGGGTGGCACGGGTCGGCGGCGCCCTCATGGCATTCAGCGACATCTGTACGCACCGCGGGTGCAACCTGGTTGGCGGTGGGGAGATCGACGGCAGCACGATCGAATGTGAATGCCATGGGAGTGTCTTCGACATGGCGACGGGTTCGGTTCTGGAGGCTCCCGCGATGGAGCCGCTGCCCGTCTTCGCCGTCCGCGAGCAGGATGGCGCCTTGCAGATCCAGGTGTAAGCGGTGGCGGCACAGCCGATCGTCGTTCGCGCGGGGATCCTCGCGCTGTTCATCGAAGGCGCGCTGTGGTCGTCCATTAGACTCTTCTCGTTCGTCTATGTGCTCGCTCAGGAAGTGGACCTTGGGGCGCAACACCAGATGCCGGGCTGGATCCGACTCAGGTTCGTGGCGATCAGCGTGGCCGTTGCAGTCGTGCTGTTCCTGGCCGCCGCCGCCGTGCGCAACGGCGCTGGACCCCCAGGCCGCGTCGCGCAGGTCCTGGCGATCGCCGCGAACATCATGGTGTTGGTCCAGGGGATCGCCGCGCTCGTGCGTTCCTCCGGAGCCGAGGCGGTGGTGGCTGCGGCGTGTGCAGCGACGCTGGCGGTTGCGTCCCTTACCGCTCTGGGGTTGGATCTGCGAGCGGCCGTCCTCGGGCGGGGCTCGCCGGCTTCAGCCGGTATGGCGTAACTCGGCTGCTAGGCTGAGGCTTCGAGCCGCAGGACCTGGCCGGCTCGCGCACTACGCGGCCGGCCCCCGAGAAGGAGCTGATACCCGTGGACAGGCCGGAGATCATCCTCGCGCCCGGGCCCACCCCCATCCCGCCCGAAGTGCTGTTGGCCCAGGGCAGCCCGCTCGTCTACCACCGCGGACCCGGATTCGGGGCCATCATGCGGCAGGTAACGGATCGGCTGAAGGAGTTGTACCGAACCGAGTCAGCCGACGTGTTGCTCATGACGTCCAGTGGAACCGGGGCGCTGGAGTCCGCCATCCAGAACTGCTTCTCTCCGGGCGACGAGGTCATCGTGCCGGTCGCAGGATTCTTCGCCGAGCGGTGGGTGTCACTCGCCCGGGCGTACAACCTGACCGTTCACACCGTCGACTTCGAGTGGGGACAGAAGATAGACCCGGCCCAAGTGGCGGAGTCCCTTGCCGCACATCCCGGAACGAAAGCGGTGCTGCTTACGCAGTCCGAAACCAGCACCGGCGTGATCCAACCGGTCCAGGCGCTGGCCGAGGTAGCCAACCACGCCGGTGTTCTGGTCATCGCCGACGTAGTGAGCAGTCTCGGCGCCGTTCCGTTCGAGTTCGATGGGTGGGGCATCGACGTAGCGCTGGGCGGTAGCCAGAAGGCGCTCTCCGCCAGCCCCGGCATGGCGTTCGCGGCGATCAGCGGCAGAGCGTGGGAAGCCAGCAAGAGGGCGACGAACCCGCGGTTCTACTTCGACTGGGCCACGTATGCGAAGTTCGCGGCGTTGAAGGACCCGGAGAACCCCTGGACTCCGGCGATCAGCGTGATGCAGGGACTCCAGGCCGCGCTCCGGTTGTACTTCCAAGACGGCGTGGACGCGGCGATGGCCCGTCACCAGCGCCTGAGCTCGGCCGTCAAGGAAGGTGCGAAGGCGCTAGGACTGGACCTGTTCGGCGAAGGCCTGGAGGACAACTGGACGGTCACGGCCATCAGGGCCCCCGAAGTCGCAGATGCCGACGTCATCTGCGACACCATCCGGCGGGACTTCGGATGCGTGTTGGCCCCGGGCCAAGGTCCGCTGAAGGGCAAGGTCTTCCGCATCGGACACTTCGGCTACTTCAGCGAACTCGACATCATCCGTGGGCTCGCGGCCCTCGAGATGACGCTGGAATCACTCGGGCATCCCATCAAGCGCGGAGCCGGCGTAGCTGCCGCCGAAACCGTGTTCATGGAGAGCGCATAGATGCGGGTGTTGGTCACCGAGACACTCTCTGAACAAGGGCTGGATCTTCTCCGAGCAGACCTGCAGGTCGACGTCAGGACCGACCTGGCGAAGGCAGGTCTCGAAGTGGAGATCGCTCCCTATGACGCGCTCATCATCCGCAGCGCCACGCAGGTCACGGCCCAGGTTCTGGAGGCGGCGACCAACCTCAAGGTCATCGCGCGTGCCGGGATCGGCCTGGACAACGTCGACGTCGAGGCAGCCACCCGGCGTGGCGTCATGGTCGTCAATGCGCCGCAGTCCAACATCATCAGCGCCGCCGAACAGGCGATGGCGCTACTCCTGGGTCAAGCTCGGAACATCCCGCAAGCATCTGCGGCCCTGAAGGCGGGATCGTGGGAACGATCCAAGTGGGAAGGTGTAGAGCTGGCCGGCAAGACTATCGGCCTGGTAGGGCTGGGCCGCGTAGGCGGATTGGTGGCCACGCGCGCCGCAGGTTTCGGTATGCGCGTGATCGCCTTCGATCCGTTCGTCTCCGCCGAGCGCGCCAAGGAGATGGGCGTCGACGTCATGCCCACCCTCGAAGCGCTCTTGGTCCAGTCGGACTTCGTGAGCATCCACCTGCCCCGCAGCCCCGAAACCGAGAACCTCATCGGCGAAC
>JAYVBZ010000096.1:0-5538 GCA_043750215.1 Actinomycetota bacterium | reverse complement strand
GGGGACTTCGCCGAGACGAACTTGAGGTCCTGCGGCACCTGCGCGTTCACGACGACGTTGGTGGCAGGACTTGGTCCCTTGTTCGTCACGGTCAACACGAACGACACGTTCTTGCCTTCCGCGGGCTTCGACGAGCTGGGGACGATCGTCAGCCTCAGATCGGCCGACGGTGTGACCGTAGTGTCCTGGCTCGCCGTGTTGTTCACGGGGAACGGGTCGGTCTCTGTGGCCGCCACGGTCGCGACGTTCGTGACCGTGCCACCGGGGTTCGAAGCGTCCGCGGTCACGTTCACCGTGACCGTCCATGTGGCCAGAGCTGCCAGGGACGGAAGCGTGCAGTTCACGTTGGGGGCCACCGAGGTGCACACACCGGTGGCATCCGAACTGGAGGCGCCGGTCAAGGTCAACCCCGCGGGGATCGCGTCAGCCACAACCAGAAGGGTGGCCACGTCGGGGCCGTTGTTCGTGACAACGATCGCGTACGTGAACGCCTCTCCGGCGTTCACGGGGTCTTTCGAGTCTGTCTTCGTGATCGAGAGGTCGGCTGACTTGTTGAGCACGATATCCAGGCTGCTCGTGTTGTTGAGGGGGGTGGCCGCGTCTTCCGGAGAGGTCACCGTCGCCGTGTTCGAGATGATGCCGCCTGGAACGCCGGTATTCGCGGTCACGCTAACGGTGATCGTCCACGTGCCGAGCGCGAGGAGAGACGCGAGGGTGCAGTTCACGTCTTGCCCGGCGACAGTGCAAGGTCCGGCGGGGTCCGAGCTGGACGCCCCCGTGAGGGTGAAGGCTGCCGGGATCGTGTCGACGACGACCAGGGTCGTGGCGTCGGCAGCGGCGGAGTTGGTGACGAGGAGCGAGTACGTGAAAGACTGTCCCGCGCTCACGGGGCCCGAGGAAGCTGTGGTCACGAGAGAGAGGTCGGTAGGACCGGGGGCCGCTTGCGCGGGAACGACCTGTCCGACCAAGAGCATCAGCGGGACCAGCACGGCAACGGACCCGGCGCGAGTCAGGCGACGAAGGCTCATCCCAGGGAGGCCTCCCGGAGCACGCGACCGATCGGCTACGTGTCGAGATCGCATCGATGGTCGACTCACCCGTGACCTCGGCGACGACGTTCTCCTGCTGGACCCCCGCATGCCAGACTCCCGTCCCGTGTGTGACTACGATCCCGTGTGTGACACATTAGGGTATTAGTCGGCAGCAGCAGCTAGGCGCTGGGTACCTAGATTCAGGTATCTACCGGGTATCGGCGCGTCTCTTGAGCCAGCGGTGCTACGCGGCATCCCGTGTTTGCGGCGCCGCCGCAACGAGCGGGTGATCGAGGGCGGTCGAACCAACGACCGCGGCCCCGCCGGGGGCGCCCAAGCCGGAAACCGTCGGCCCGAAGAACTCTCGCTCCATGGCCCGGAAGGGCGACCCCGCGGGGACATCCTCTTCGTGGAAGATGGCCATCACCGGGCACTCGTCGACACAGGCTCGATCGTGTACATCGTTGCACGGCTCTGCGATCACGTACGTCATGGCATCCTCCTTCGGGTCAACCGGTCTGACTCTCTACAGCTCGGCCCGACTCTTCCTCGATGAGACTCGGCACCGGATGCAGCCGTGGCGGCGTGGCGACCGAAGCGGGGGTCGCTGCTTCACGCATCCGCCTCGCCGTGACCGTGAGCGCACGCACGATCAGCAGGAAGAACACGATCGCGGCCGTGGCCGCGTACATCGAGAACATGACCACCCGTCGTGCGTCCGTCCCGGCGGCGAGTCCGTGCAGCAGTGCGAGGATGAACGCCGGGACCGACAGCGAGTGCATCCGCCGCCACCACTTCGTCCCGATCAGCTTGCGACCCCACGAGGTCGCGAACACGCCTAGGAGCAGCAGGAACATCGACGCGATGCCAAGCGTGATGCCGACAGGACGGTAGGTGGAACGCATCGGAACGATGAGGTCAAGCGGCGCGAACGGCAGGAAGGCGTCGTAGAGCAGGAACCCGAGGTGAGAAACCAGGAGGATCAAGCCGGTGGTTCCGAAGGCCTGGTGCAGCGCGATACTCGTCGCCTTCGGAACCTTCTTGCCGAACAGGGCCGTCGTCGAGGCAAGGCCCCATGCGACCGACGCCCACAGCATCAGGTAGGCGCCTATCCCTGCGGCTCGGATGATGTTCCATGTGTTCACGCAGGAACCTTCTGCGGCGAGTCGTCCCGTGCGTTGCCAGCGATGCTGGTAACGACGTCTCCGGCCGCCATCACCAGGGTTGCGGGAACCCGATCCAGGATCTCGGGCCCTGACAGGAGGGCCGCCTTGGACCACACTTCGGCGTCGGCGCAGGCCGGCGCCCAGACCGTCGCCTGGAGCACCCCGGTCTGAGCCGGCAACGACGTTCGCGGATCGATCACCTGATGCAGGCCCGGGCCCCAGGACCGCACCGTCACCGAGGATGTCGCCAGAGCTCCATCTGAGAGTCGCAAGCGGATCACCTCGAGGCCAGCATCTTCCGGATCTTCGATCGCCACCTCGAGGCCGTCATCGGGGGTATCGCCGACGACCCGAAGGTCGCCACCAGCATCAACGATCGCCCAAGGCAAGTCGCCCAGCAGCTCAGAGGCGCGGTCTACGGTCCAGCCCTTCGCGATCCCGCCGAAGTCCAGTGCGGCGCCGGCGGGAACGCGGACCCTGTCGCCATCCACCTTGACATCGGACCAAGCGCCGCACGCGGTGGCGTTCTTCATCATCAACGCTCGGAATGTCCGTCTGATCTCGAGGAGCTCCGCATCTGCCGGCTCGTTCTGCTCCGCGCGAGCGCGGACTTCCGCGAAGTCGCGGTCATAGCCGGCCGCGGCTAGTGCGGGAAGCACGGTTGGGTCGAAGAGCCCCCCCGTTTCAACAGCTGCCTGAAGGGCTCGACGGGTGAGCGTTGCGAACGGCGTGGATACCGGAACCCAGCTCCCCGCCGCGGCGTTCACGCGCGAGAGCTCACTCGAGTCGGTGAATCTCGAGAACCGCTCGTTCTGGATGTAGAAGACATCTCGCACCGCGGCGAGCGCGGCATCCACAGCCCCCGGATCAGACGAGGGCGAGGCGATCAGTTGCACGCCGGTGCCCATCGATCGGAACGTGTGACGGATCGGCGCCTCCGCTCCGCGGGCTAACACGGTGTCGTTCCACAGGTAACGGCTGCGGCTGGCGCCGCTGCCGGTGTGTACACGTAGTGCACCGGGCTACTCGGGGTAGCTACGGGCTGTGCTGCCGGCGCATAGACGATCTTCTTCGTGATCACCATGACGACCGGTCGCGCTTGGGTCGGCTTCGGGGGGCTCCGTGGAGCTCCCTGTGCAGGCTTCGGCGACAACGTGAGCGACACCAATGCGCCGAGGAAGCTCAGGGCCGAGGCCGTCCACGCGAACACCCGGACCTGCGCCTTGCTCGCCCTCTTGCGTCGAACAGGGGCCGGTCCGGATGCGCGGTGCTCCGCCATCAGTCGTCTCCGCCGTGCTCGGAGTCTCCGCTGTCGTCGCCCCCGCCGATCGGGCTGCCGCCGGTCGTCGTAACGGGATGAGACGGAGCAGGGGCCGCGGTCGTCGGGGCGGGCAGAGTCACGGTACGGGCAACGGTGGCCGAGGGCTTGGGACCGGGCGCCTTCTTATGGACCACGATGGTGCGGTGCTTGACGATGGGCTTCAGGGCCTTTGGGCTCGCGCTCGCGTTTGCCGATGCGGTCGTCGCCGCACTGGACCCCACCAATCCCCAATCGAAGGACACCGCGGCGATCCCCGCAACGAACGAAGCCGTGAGACCACCCGCGGTCACGAGTGCTGACTTCTTGTTCATGCTCACCTCCTGGTTCCAGAGCCGAACGGACATACCGATCGGACATATGCAACGTACGGGAGGCCCCTACAAGCGCCGAGCAACTGCGGGTTATCGGACCGGTAAGACTGACGCGGCCGAGAGGAAGGGGCGGCCGTAGCCGCGGATCAGTCGTCCCCTGCGGGCTTGTCGCCACCATCCCCGGAGGGGTCGGGCTCGTGAGAGGCTTCGGGCGGCGAACTCGCTACACCCGACGAGGCGATCACGACTACCGGAGGCGGCGAGTGCGTGGCCGAGCCGTTGTGAGGTGCATTCGAGGGTCGAGGCGGTCGAGGTGAACGAGTCGCATCCGCCGACGCCCTGGTCGGCACGAGCGAGGGCACGACCATCCTCAGCGGGGTCGCCGGCGAACTGAGACTCCGCCCGGCGATCGCGAATGCCCCCAGGGTAAGTGCGCCGGTGAGGGTAAGCCCGGCTACTCCCCACGTGAGCATCTTGATCGCGTTCCGCATGCCTGCACGATAGGCCGGACTGGGATAAGGGGAGGTTAAGGGGCCAGCAGGAGCGTCACTTCTACGTTGGTACCCGCGCCGTTGGGAGAGGTAACCATCACGCTCCCACCCCACCGTTCGGCCAACTCGCGCACGACCGCGAGACCGAGCCCCGAACCCCCCGGCGCCGACCCCCGACCCCGGAAGAACCGTTGTGTCACAAGTGCCAGGTCCTCCGGCGCGATCCCGGGACCGCGATCCACCACGGAAACGCTCGCCGTTGACCCCTGCCTGCCCATCCTCACCTCGATCGGACCGGATGCGTGCACGATCGCGTTGTCCAGAAGGTTGTCGAAGATCTGGTCCAGGTCGGTCGGATCGATGGCGACGGGACCGCCCTCGCCATGCAGTCGCAACGTGGCACCCAGCGACTCACCTCGCGCCTCCCACCGTTCGATCGCGCGCCGCGCCGCGTCGCCGACATCCGCGGTGGCAACCGCATCGATCTCGGCTCGCTGGCCCATAAGGAGCAGCCCATCAACCGTCGCGGAGAGCCGATCGACTTCCGTGTTCGCTGCGGTCAGCTGGGCTCGCACGTCGTTGTCGTTCGCGAGTTCGATCGCCGATTCCAGTCGGAGTTTCATCCCCGTGAGCGGGGTCCTGAGCTGGTGCGAAGCGTTGGCAACGAACTCCCGTTGCGCGAGCGCCGAATCCTCAACTTCCTCTGCCATCTCGTCGAACGAACGAGCGAGCCCTTCGATCTCTTGAGCTCCGGATACATGGCCCACGCGCGCGGACAGGTCTCCTCTCCCCAGGCGCGCAGCAGCCGCAGTGAGCTTCGCAAGTGGGCGAGCCAGCGAGTTCGCCAGGACGAAGGCAAGGACCAAACCAGCAAGCAGGCCGGCGGCACCGATCGCGAGCAGCGCGAAGAGCGTGCGTCTGACGCTCGCGTTGACCTCCGCCATCGACCGGGTGATACGGACAGCACCGATCACCGGCATCCCTGGAGATGGTGTCGCGGATTCGTCGACGATGGGCACTGCGGTCACCATGATGGTCTGCTGCAGATCGCTGGAGTAGCGGATCGCAGATGTCGGCTGGTCGGCGAGCGCGGAGGCGATCTCTGGACGTCCGCTGGTTGCGTACGGCTGGCCCGTAGCGAGCCCTTGAGAGTCCGCGCGGAGACGACCTGAAGCATCCACGACGATGACGCGGCCGCCGACCTGGGGCTCGGCCTGG
>JAYVBZ010000095.1:0-6254 GCA_043750215.1 Actinomycetota bacterium | reverse complement strand
GCGAATGCCAGCGCGACGAACGAGATAGCCAGGATGATCCAAAGGGCCCTGGATTCAGACGAACCGAATACGGCCTTGATCGCCTCACCTTCGGCAAGCAGGTGCATGAACTCCTCCTCGGTCTTCCCACGAGTGAAAGGGTGAACAGATGGTCGCCCGGACGGGCCGGGACCCGGGGCAGTATAGGGAACGGTCCGTCGGCCTGACCTGCAAGAACCCCAGGACGATACGGTGCTTCGCCGACTAGGAGTTCAGCCGGCTCGGATGGGTCGACCGGTGTGACCTGCCGGCGCCGTCGTTGCGTTGGACCGCGGCCGCGTTCGGCGTCTATGCCCGTTACCCCGGGAGTGGTGCGTTCCGGGTCGGGTAGTCGATGGGGGAACCACAGGGCTGCTGGCGCCCAGCTGATACACGTGGACACCGCCGGTGACGATCGCACTCACTCCCGTCGCCTGGCCCACCACGCTGCCCCACTGTCCGGCCAGCCCGTCCGCGACGACCACCGTGCTCACGTTGTGATCACGGATGAACGCCCGAAGCGTGAGATAGGTCAGGGCGCTGGCGTTCGCCGTATCGATGGCGTGATAGCCGGCCTCTCGCTGGAACGATGCTGGTGTCGGGCCGGTGTGGCCCTGCGCCAGCCGAAACCAGAAATGCGATTCGATCTGGGCGAGCATCTCGCCACCCTTGTCGGGATGGATGTAGAGGATCGTGTGGTCCTGGGCGATGTACCGGCGGAAGCTCCCGTTCTCGAAGAAGACGGGGACCCGCAGCGGCAGGTGGACATCGGCGGAAGCGACGTTGGGCAGGAGCATCAGGGCGCTGAGCGCCACCACCGCCATCCGTCGCAGCGGGCGCTTCGTGGTTGCCATCCATCTGGCGGCTATCACCGCGATCCCCAGCCACGCGTACATGGTGAAGCGCGAGGGCAGCGCGTCTTGCAAGATCGGGATGTGGGCGAACGGGGTCCACGGCATCGGGATCAACTTCACGCCGTTGAAGTGCAGATATGTCCCCAATGAGAAGACCAACGCGAGGCCGGTGAAGGCCAGCACCAGCCTGGTGATGCGGTCACGGCGGAGCACGAACGCAGCCGTGATCAGCGCCGCGATCAGCGGCAGCGGGATGTAGGCGCCTTGCTCGGCGGGGCTGCCGATCGTCTGGGCGCTGTATCGATGGAACGTTTCGCCACCGATCAGTGTCGAGTGGCGGGGGACCAGGAGGCTCGCCGCATCGACCGAACTCGCGCCCGCCACCACGGGCCGGATCGGACCGGCCGGCGCGCCCTTCACCACGAACGTGAGCAGCGGGAACAGGATGAGTCCGGCCAAAGCGAACGCCGCGACGGTCCAGCCGGCCGTGGCAGCCACCGCGCGCCGTCGCTCGCGCGCGAGCACCAGCGCCCCCAGCATCGCCACGCCGCCGAAGAAGGCGAGCGTCGCGAACACCTCTGTGGAGATGGAGAACTGGAGCACCAACACCAGCCCGAGCCCCAGCACGAAGCGCCCCACGGGGAGCGAGCCGTCGATGCGCCGGATCACGAGGTACGCCGCCAGGGGCACGCAGAAGATAAGGAAGAGGTTCACGTGGCCGGTGAGCTGTTCGGTGATGTAACTGGAGAACCCGAAGAGATAGCCGCCCAGCACAGCGGGCCAGAACTTCTCGGAAACGCGCCGACAGATCAGGTAGGCGCCCCAAGCGGCGAGCGCGGGGGCGAGCATGGTGATCAGGTTCATGCTGACGAGCGGGCCGAAGGCCTTCGTGATGGGCCACATGATGATCGCCGGCCCTGGGATGCTGGTCGCCCACGCGAGGTTAATGCCGTTCGGTTCGAAGATGGCGTGCGACACCACGGGGCTCACCCCTTGACTCAGTGCGTGCGGCCACCAGGCGAAGGACCAGAGGAAGATGCGCGAGTCGCCCGCCGCCTTGCCCGCGAACGAGGTCGCGTAATGCCGCAGGATCGGCAATCCATAAAGGAGGAAGGACACCGAGAGATATAGGAGCAAGGCGAACGCGCCCTGCCGGGCACGGACATGGCTCCTCCGCCCTGTGCCGGCGTCTTCGCTCGGATCCCCATCCGGTCTCGGAGGGGGGTCCGGATCCGGGGTGACGCCGGGAGGCAGGGGAAGCGCCGACGCGGCGATGGCGTACATGTACGCACCCTTTCGTCGGCCTGCCGCGGAGGGTTCGCACACAGCCTCGTGAAGTTGTGATGAACGCGTGACGCTCTCCCAACCCGTGGGTACCCTTGGCGGGCTTTGAGCAAAGGTCGTCACACCTCCCAGTCCCCCCAGGCCAAACCTGCTGTCATCGTCGCCGTCGTTGCGGTCGTCGCCGTGGTTGCGGTCGGCATCATCCTGTTCGTCTCCGGCGGCAAGAACCCCATCGACGTCCTGACCGGCGGTGACAAACCCATACCCGCCTTCAGCTTCTCGGTGACCAAGACCCAAGCGGTCCCGACGAAGAGCGGCATGACCGCGAAGAAACTCGCCAACAAGGCGAAGGGCGCGACGAAGGCGGCGGCCACCGTCTTGGACGCCTTCTATACCGACGCGTTCTTAGACCCGAACGCCTGGGGGAAGGCGCCGACGGCGTTCGACAACTTCACGGTCGACGCGCAGGCTGCTGCGGCGAAGAAACTCACCATCCTCACCGCCGGTCCGGACGCAGCCACCGAGCTCACCGATCTTCAACCTTCGCCCAGCAAGCTCTGGACGAAGGTGCTGTTCGATGACAAGGGCGTCGCCTACCAGGTTATGGCAACCGTGTTGTTCCAAGCCGACGCCACCCTCAAGGCCGGGGGCCATGCCACGCTGGTCAGTACCGGGCACTACTTCCTCACGCAGGTCGACGGTTCGTGGAAGGTGGTGGCCTTCGAGGTGAAACGGGCCGATAGCGCGGCCGTAACGCCGACGCCCAGCACCGGTCCGACCCCGACGGGGGCCCAGTCGTGAGGCGCCGGTTCGCGTTCGTGGTCCTCGCCTTGCTGGCGTGGGTGGGCGGCACGATGGCTGGCAGCCCGGGCAGCACGGGCACGGCGGCTATCGCGCAGACGCCGGGCATCATCATCGGGAAGGCGCACGCCGGGTATACCCCGTCGTTGACCGGTAGCAAGCCGGTCGTGGTCCTGGCGATCGGCAGCGGCGCGCGACCGGGCGACGATGTCATGCACTCGCTCTCTGACTCGTTGCACGTCATCTTCATCAATCCCGCCACGCACAAGGCATCCATGGTCGGCATCCCGCGCGACTCCTGGGTCGATATCCCCGGCTTCGGCACGAACAAGATCAACGCGTCGATGCCCTACGGCGGCCCGCCGCTCCTGGTCAAGACCATCGAATCCAACTGGGGCGTGCACATCGACTACTACGCGCTCACCACCTTCTGGGGCATCCGCAAGATCGTCGACTCGGTAGGCGGTCTCACCATCGACGTACCGTTCGCGATGAACGACCCCTATTCACACGCGAACTTCCAACCTGGCGTGCAGAAGCTCGACGGGACGCAGGTGCTGGCGTTCAGCCGCGATCGGCACAGCATCGCGAGCGGGGACTTCGGCCGAAGCGAGAACGGCGGTCGGGTCCTCATGGCGCTCTTGGCGCAGTTCCACAAGCAGTTCAACAAGGATCCGACGTCCCTCTACACGTGGGTGGGTGCCGGCCTGCAGAACGTCTCGTCCATCAACATGTCGCTGGACGAGGCCATGAACCTGGCGTGGACCTGCACCCACGTGAGCGCCGACAGCGTCCAGAACTTCGTTCTTCCGGGTGGCACCGGGATGCAAGGAACGCTGTCCGTGGTGTTCATCGACGCCGGCCGAGCAACCGCGATCTTCAAGGATGCGCAGAAGGACGCCGTGGTCAGTAAGAAGAACGCACCGGCCAGCCCCACCTCGACCTAGATCTTCGTCAGCACGTACGCCACATATCCCACGTAGAACACACCCTGAAGCAACAGCAACCGAGCGGATAAGCGGCCCCTGATCCGAAGGGTCAACCACAGCACCCCGCCGGCAACCAGCGCCGTGCACGCAGCCACCAGCCCGGTCCCCGAGAGCTCCCAGGGCGTGAGCAGCAGGCCGATCGTCACCGGGAACGACGACTGGAACACCATCGCCCCCGTGATGTTCCCCATCGCCAAGGTGTCCTTGCGTCGACGCACCCACAGGACCGAGTTGAACTTCTCCGGCAGCTCGGTCGCGAACGGAGCCACCAAGAGCGCGAACGCCAGCGGCGAGACGCCGAACGTGTCGGCGATCGTGCTCATCCCGTCGATGAACAGCTCTGCTCCTCCCACGATGAACCCGAGCGCGATCAGCACCTGCAAGAACGGGAGCTCCGTGCTGGTGTCCTTGGTCCAGGGCCCCTGATCCTTCCTGAGCAGGCCCAGCCACCGCCAGAGGTACAAGGGCTTGACCTCTCCGCCCGCCTCCCTCTCCTCGTCCTCTTCGCCAGGTGAGGTGAAGTGGCGTCGAACGTAGTAGCCGTACCCGACCACCAGCGCCCCGGCGAGCAGGTAGTCCACGACCTTCACGTGCAAGAGCCCCGCGATCACGGCGAGTGCGTACATCACCAGGAAGTAGCCGAGATCTTGGCGGATCACGCCCTTATCTATCTCCAGCTCCATCGGCCGTCGTCCGCTGCGACCGGTGATGAGCACGGTGATGGCGATGATGACCATCGCTAGGGTGCTCAGCATGAACGGCGCCCCCAGGATGGCGCCCGTGCCGATCTCTTCACCGCTCGCGTGACCGGACAGGATGGCGACCAGCGGCAGGATCGTTTCCGGCAGGGCCGTGCCGACGGCGGCCAAGACGGAGCCGACCGCCCCTTCCGAGAGTCCGAACGCTTCACCGATCCACTCGATGCCGTTCGTGAAGAGTTCGGCTCCGGCAAGGATGACGGCCAGAGAGAGCACCAGCAGGAACCAATCCATCGCGGCATTCTCCCAAAGACGCTGGCCAAAGACGCTGGGATGAGCGTCGCGGGCGGCCGGTAGCCTGTGCCGATGGATCCTCGAGCGTTCTTGGACCAGCTTGTCGCGGACGGCGACAACGTGGATTCGTTGGTCCACGTTGAGGATCTGCCGCCACGCGCGCCACTCACGGAACCCTTCCCGCCCGACCTCCCACCGGTGCTGGTGTCACGCTTGGAGCTGCTGGGACTCACCGGGCTCTACCCCCATCAGGCGCAAGGGCTCAAGAGCCTCCGGGCGGGGCGGAACCTGGTCATGGCCACCGGGACGGCCAGCGGCAAGACCCTGGTCTACAACAGCGCCTTCGCCGAGGCAGCTCTCGCGCAGCCCAAGTCCACGGCGCTCTACCTCTTCCCCACGAAAGCTCTTGCGCGAGACCAACTCCGGTCGGTTCGTTCGCTGAAGTTGCCACAGATCAAGGCGAGCGTCTACGACGGAGACACCGCCCGGGCCGAACGTCCGCTGATCCGCAAGAACGCGAACCTGGTGCTCACCAACCCCGACATGTTGCACCTCTCCTTGCTGGCCGACCACGCCCGATGGGCGGACTTCTTCTTCCGGCTGGCGTACGTGGTGGTCGACGAGGCGCATGTGTGTCGCGGGGTGTTCGGTTCGCAGGTGGCGATGACGCTTCGCCGGTTGCGGCGGCTGGTGGCTCACTACGGGGGTTCGCCTACGTGGATGTTGGCGAGCGCGACCATCGGCAATCCAGAGGAGCTGGCCACGCGCCTTACCGGCCTGGAGTTCGATGTGGTGACGCAGGACGATTCGCCGAGCGGACGGAAGCTATTCGCACTCTGGAACCCGCCGATCGTCGACGAGGACACCGGGCAGCGTCGGAGCGCGCTGAGCGAATCAGCGGGCCTCATGGCGCGGCTGGTGAGCAAGGACGTCCGCTGCATCGGGTTCACTCGTTCCCGCCGCGCGGCAGAACTCTTGGCCGAGTGGGCACGCCGCGGGGTGGACGATATCCCGAAGCGCGAGCGCATCAAGGCCTACCGCGCCGGGTACCTGGCGAGTGAGCGGCGGAAGATCGAGGAAGCTCTGGCATCGGGCGACCTGCTGGCGGTCGCATCGACGAACGCGTTGGAACTCGGGATCGACATCGGCACGCTCGATGCCGCCATCCTCACCGGGTACCCGGGGACCCGTGCGTCCATGTGGCAGCAGGCAGGACGGGCCGGGCGCCGTGATACCGACGCGCTGGCGGTGCTGGTCGCCCAGGACGACCCCCTGGACCAGTACCTGGTGAACCACCCGGAGGATCTCTTCACCAA
>JAYVBZ010000094.1:0-8165 GCA_043750215.1 Actinomycetota bacterium | reverse complement strand
CCTGTGCGCCCGCCATCGATCCGCATCTTCACGTTCTGCGCCGCGGCCTTCTCCGGCGGCGCTTGGCGTTCCTCGAACATCCGCACTCGGGTGACCGCGGCGCGCGCGCGACTGGCCATGGCGTCGTTGTAGGCGGCCTTGCGCTTCATCTCTTTCATGTATGCGATCAGCTGCGCATGCTTCTCGTTGTAGCGACGATGTTCGTCGTCGATCCGCTCCATCCGCGCCTCGCGCTCCTGCGCATACGTCGCATAGCCCGAAGGATGCACCCACGCACCGTGCGCTTCGAGCGTGACCACGCGCGTCGCCGTCCCCGCCAGGAGGGCGCGATCATGACTGACGAACAGGATCGTCTTCGGGCTCACGCGTATCTGTTCTTCCAGCCAGGTCTTCCCGGCGATATCCAGGTAGTTGTCCGGCTCATCCAGCAGGAGCAGATCGAACGGCGAGCGGAACAGCACCTCGAGAGCCAGACGCTTCTGCTCGCCGCCGCTGAGCGTGTCCACGTGACGATCTGCGGTGTCTGCGTAGGCGATGTCGAATGCCGCCACGGTGCAGGTATCCCAAAGTACTTCGGCCGTATAACCACCGGCCTCGTCCCAGCCAGCCAGCGCGTGAGCGTAGGCGAGTTGGGCATCTTCGTCAGCGCCGCCGCGAGACAGTCTGTCTTCGCACTCCTTCAGAACCGCGCCCGCCTCTGCCAACGGGCGCTCTGCGAACGAGACCAGGAAGTCGCGGACGGAGATCGGCTCCTCGGGTTTGGCCACGAACTGGCGCATGTAGCCCAAGCGACCGTCGACGTTCAGCGCACTGCCGCCACCCGCGGGCTCAACCCCGGCGAGGACCTTGAGCAGGGTGGTCTTACCGATACCGTTGGGTCCGACCAGCGCAGCATGGTGCCCCTCTGGCACGCGGAACGTCACGCCTTCGAAGAGGGGCCATCCTCCCGGGAAGGCGTAGGAGACGTCCGAGACATCGATGATCGGCATGCCGCTAGCCTACGGTCACAGGCGACGCGGGTACCGTAAGACTCGCGCCAGCGGCGAGTGTCCGAGCGAGAGCCCGAGGAGGTCGGATGGAACCCGAGCAGGTGGAGATCCACGTCAGGCCGGACGGGTCGTACAAGGTGTACGGACCGGTCACCGTTCGCGACGTGGACGGGAACCCCTTCGACCTCAGCACGGAAACGAAGACGGACGGCCTGGGCACCAGGATCAAACTCTGTCGGTGCGGTGCCAGCGCCACCATGCCGTTCTGTGACGAATCACACGTGGCAGAGGGATTCGTGTCATCCCCTCGCGTCACGTAGGCTCCGACGCGCCTGCGCTCCGACGCGCCTGCGCTCCGTCGCTACGCGACAGGCGTGGTTGGTTCGGGTTCGTCGAACTCATCGGGATCTCGGCGGCCCGCCCGCATGACCAGCGTAGCGGTCGCTCCCACGACAAGCGCGCCGCCCGCACCGGTAAGCGGCCCGACGGATTCGTGGAGCACCACCCAGGCGAGCCCGGTGGACACCGCCGGCTGGCACTGTAGGACCAGGGCTCCCATCCACGCCGGCACATGCTGGTGGGACCACGCCACCAGGCTGTGCCCGACGGCTCCGGCGAATAGCGCAACACCCCATATGCGGAACCAATCCGAACCGCGCGGCGGTGTCAGCGCATGGCCGGTGAGTGGCACGAGGGCCGTCATCACGATCGCAGCGACCAGCATGACGGTGGCCATGTACTCCAGCGCGGTTGCGTTGGCCCGGGCCTTCTTGGAGAAGAGCCAATAGCCGGTCCAGGAGAAGATGCCGACCACCGCGTACAGATCGCCCGCCAGGCTGAAGCCTGCTCGTCCAGACGACCCGACCGCGACGAAGACCACTCCGATCAACGCGGCGAGGACGTACCAAAGGTCGCCGCGCTCCATGCGCTCGCCGAACCAACGGGCTGCCCCGACGATGATCGCGACCGTGGCGAGCGAGCCGATGATCGTGGAGTCGGCGATCCTGGTCAGCCTGAAGGCCGTGAACGAGAGCGCCACATCGGCAGCGAAGAGCAGCCCACCGGGCGCGCAGGCCTTCATCGTGGCCCACCGCAGTCGTCTGCCGGTCAGCGCGAAGATCACGGCGTAGATCGCGACGCCGGCCCAGAGCCGGTAGGCGGCGAAATCCAAAGGGGAGAGCGCCGTCTGCTTCAAGATGAGCGGTGGAACCGACCAGATCGCGGTAGTGAGCACCAGCGCTGCGACACCGGCCTTCTGCCGTTGCGTATCCAACCCTCTCGCCCGCATCCCTCGACGCTACCAGCGGCCGGTGATCGGCCTGCGGTAGCCTTTCGCGATGGACACCTACATCGCCCAGATCGCCGATCGCCTGCACACCTCCGCCGACGACGCGCTTTCGTTCCTCGAATCTCCCGCCGGCAGGAGTCTGCGCAAGATCATCGCCACCGGCCTCATCGTCTCTGTCCCCGTGGTCATGCGGATCCCCGGTCTGCGCAAGACCTTCGTCGGACGCACCGTGGAGATGGTCGGCGGTGCGGCGCTGGTGATCAAGCTCGCCGAACTGATCCGGGATTGGGAGCGCGAACAGGTGCCCGCATGACGGCGAGCACCCGGACCGAAGGGGAGGGCCGCCCCACCATGGAAGTCGGCCGCATCCAGGTCACGGCACTACTGGACGGGATCGCGGACATCGATCCGATCGCGGAGGCGTTCCCGGGCGCGCCGCCGGCAGAACTTCTGGCGGGGCGGGAACGCTATCCGGGCGTCTACGGCGAGAACGACGCCTGGAGGCTCCGCGTCCGCGCGTGGCTGATACGGGCCCAGGGTTCGCTCATCTTGGTCGATACCGGCATCGGCGTGGAGGGTGCCCCCGGACCGGGTTGGTTCGGCGCCACCGGCGACCTCATGCCACAGCTGCACGCCGAAGGCATCAGCCCCGGCGACATCAACCAGGTGATCATCACCCATGTCCATGATGACCACGTGGGTGGAAGCGTCACATCGGGCGGGGAGCCAGCGTTCCCCTCGGCGCGCTACATCGTGCAGACCGCAGACCTCGCGTGGCTACGCGGCCTCGCTGCGGGGGGCGGGGATGACCTCGAGTTCTGGAATACCCTTCTCAAACCCCTTGTGGACAAGGGGGTCATGCAGGAAGTTGAGGGCACACTAGAGCTGGTTAGCGGCGTCGAGGTTCAGCTCTTCCCCGGGCACACCCCCGGGCATCAGGTGGTCCGAATCGCCTCGGAAGGCCAACACCTGGTGATCAGCGGGGACGCGTTCACCCATCCGATGCAGCTCTCCCATCCGGACTGGGCCAACATGTCCGACGACGCCCCCGTCCTCGCGGCGGCCAGCCGACGCAGGCTCATCGCGGGATTCAGTTCTCAGCCCGACATGGTGTTGGCACCGACGCACTTCACCGAACCGTTCGGACAGCTGACGTTCGAACCGGATGACCAGGTGGGTTGGAAGGCTGTCTAGCAGGCCACTCAGCCGACCAAGGAACGGATCTGGCGGAGAGCCACAGTCACCTGGGAGATATCGCTCACGCCTTCCGTGGCCAAGCTCCGCATGAATCGTTGAAGCCGCCCCACTGCGTCGATCCGTGACGCCAGGAAGGCCGTGACCGCCTCGTCCATGGGCGCCCCTCCCGCCTCCTCCAAGACCTTCTCGGCCAGTTGCCGCCGGATCGCCAACAGCTCGTCTTCGCAGGACTGACGGGCCCACCGCTGCCAGCGGCTCCCCACCACTAGGGCCTCGAGTTGATGCTCCAGCCAGTCGATCTCGAGCGCTTCGCCCAGCAAGAAGAACCCAAGGGCGACCTCCAGCGGGGAACGTCCGGTGGCATGGGAAACCGCGATGATGTCGGGCGCGTGGACCAGCTCACCCTGGAACGCGTGACGGCGCGCCACTTCCTCGGGGACGCCCTCCATCACGAGCCGGCGTGTGTCGTGTTCATGCTCCTCTCTCCAGCTATCGCGGCCGATCTGCGAGATCACGTTCGAAAGCTCGGCGAACGAATCGCGGGCCTCGTCGATAGCGTCGCTGAGACGCCTGCCGGCAGCTTGCACCAGGTACCAACGCGACGTGGTTTCGACCAGCCAATCCACCCCGGTCATGAGTTCGCTCTGGACTCCGGGGTCGATCTTGCCGTCCAGCGATTCGACATCGGCCCAGCGCGCCAAGGCGCCGGTCACGTCACGAGCGATCCTGAACGCCTTCACCACATCCGCCGCGTGCGCCCCCGTTTCGGACATCATCCGGCTCACGAACGTCACCCCTTGCGAGTTCACCACATCGTTGGCCGCGATCGTGGCGATCAGCTCACGGCGCAGGGGATGTTCCAGCATAAGCGCCCCGAACCGCTCCACCACCTGCTGGGGGAAGTAGCGATGCAGGTCACGCTCAAGGTAGTCCGAGTCCAGTAGGTCGCTCTCCAGCAATGCCTGGAAAACGCTTCGCTTGGAGTAGGCAAGCAGCACCGCGATCTCGGGGCGAACCATCCCCATCCCGGCTGCGCGGCGCTCCTGCATCTCCTCGGAGGTGGGCAGATACTCGACGTCGCGCTCGAGGTCACCGTCTGCTTCCAGCTGCTGCATCAGGTCCTCATAGGCCTCGATGCGCTGCGTGTTCACTTCCATCTCCTGGCTGATGATCTGAGCTTGAAGGTAGTTATCGTAGAGCACGTGGGAGACCACGTCCTGCGCGCACGCTTGCAGCAATCCGTTGCGCTGATCCATCGTGAGTTCACCTCTGGAGACCGCCAGGCCCAGCAGGATCTTGAGGTTCACCTCGTGGTCGGACGTGTCTACACCCGCCGAGTTGTCGATGAAGTCGGTGTTGATCCGGCCTCCCCCTTCCGCATACTCGATGCGCCCTCGCTGCGTGAAGCCCAGGTTGCCACCTTCGCCCACGACCCGGGCACGAAGTTCGGCACCGTTGATCCGGACAGGGTCATTCGTCCGGTCACCCGCCTCCCCGTGCGTCTCACGAGCCGCCTTCACGTACGTGCCGATGCCTCCGTTCCACAACAGATCCACCGGAGCCTTCAGCGCCGCCTTGATGACATCGTTCGGCGTCATCTCAGCCGGTTCATCGTCGGCGATACCCAAGGCCACTCTGGCGCTGGGTGAGAGCGTCACGCTCTTGGCCTTTCGATCGATGACGTCACCACCGGCACTAAGGAGCGAACGGTCGTAGTCGTTCCATGACGAGCCGGGGAGATCGAAGAGCCGTTTGCGTTCGCCGAAGCTACGCATGACGTCGGGGTCGGGGTCGATGAAGACGTTGCGATGATCGAACGCGCACAAGAGCTTGCAGGTGTTGGTGTAGAGAAGCCCGTTGCCGAATACATCACCCGACATATCCCCTATGCCCACCACCGTGAAGGTGTCCATCGTGACGTCAACACCTACTTCGCGGAAATGTCGTTTCACCGATTCCCACGCACCGCGCGCGGTGATGGCCAGCGCCTTGTGGTCATACCCTTGTGACCCACCGGACGCGAAGGCATCGTCCAGCCAGAACCCGTACTCCCTGGCAACCTCGTTCGCGGTGTCGGAGAAACTGGCGGTGCCTTTGTCCGCGGCCACAACCAGGTAGGGATCATCGCCATCAAGGATGGTGACTCCCTGCGGATGCACCACCTCGCCGTCCACCAGGTTATCGGTGATGTCCAACATCCCCCGCATGAACGTCACGTACTGCTTCGAGACCTCCAGCCGCAAGTCATCCGGTGATGTGGGATTACGGCGGAGCACGAATCCGCCCTTAGATCCGTCCGGGACGATGATCGCGTTCTTGACCTTCTGGGCCTTCATCAGCCCCAGGACCTCGGTCCGGTAGTCCTCTCTGCGGTCCGACCATCGGATCCCACCGCGCGACACCATCCCACCGCGAAGATGCACGGCCTCCATCTCGGGCGAGTAGACGAAGATCTCGAAGAGGGGGTAGGGCTTCGGCATCTCGGGCACACCGGCCGATCGCAGTTTGAGGCTCAGGGAGCTCCGCTCGGGTACGTACGCGTTCGTTCGAACCGTCGCCATGATCGAACCCAGGAAGCCGCGAAGTATCCGGTCCTGGTCCAGCGACACCACCGAACGGAAGTCGGTGTGGACCTGCTGCTTCAGCGCCTCGATCTCTTCCGCCGACGCGTTACGGATCGGGTCGAATCGGGCTTCGAACAACTGCACCAGGTGGGCGGCGATGTTCGGATTCTCGGCGAGCGCGTCGTTGCGGTACTCCTCGGTGAATTGCGCGTTCACCCGCTGGCCGTATCTCCTGTATGCGCGCAAGATCTGCACCTGCCGCCAGTCCAGCCCGGAGAACACCACGAGCCGGTTCAGGGAATCAGATTCCGTCTGGCCCCGCCACACCGCTGCGATGGCATCAGCCACGCGCGGTGCTTCCGTTTCGAGGTTCAGCACCGCGCCTCTCCCATCCAATACGCCGAAGTCATGGATGTAGACCTTGCCTTCGCCCAGGAGACCGGTGGGGACCTCCTCCACCGCGCGAAGTCCCAAGGCCTCCAGGATGGGCATGAACGCCGAGAGGTCGACCTTGCCGCCCGTCTTGTAGAGCTTCACGCGCGTGAGCCGCTCGCCCCGCGTCTCGTTGCCGATCCCCACCACGAACCCTTCGACGTTGGACTCCAGTTCCTCCAGCTTGAGGACGTCATCGACCACGAGCCCCCACTCCAAAGAGGACTTGTAGTAGTCGGGGAGCCGCAAGCGGTACTTCTCGGCCAGCATGGGGCCGTGTTCGGGACCGACCCGTGCCTCCAAGGCATCGCGAAGGTCGTCATCCCACGTCCGCGCCAGGCGTTCGACCGCCTCTTCCAACTCTTCGTACGGCACTTCGGGGATGTGTTGCTCGGGGGCCACGTGCACGGTGAAGAAGATGCGGGCGGATTCCGTCTCGCCGAGCGAGAGGTGGTAGTCCACGGTGGAACCGTTGAACCTGGCCATGAACAGCGCCTGGAGCTTCTTCCGGAGTTCCGCGTTGAATCGGTCGCGCGGGAGAGCGACAACGACATTCACGCTGCGGCTGTCGATATCGCGGCGGACCAGAACGCGGATGCCGCCATGTTTCTCCAGCTGGAGCAGGCCGATGACCATCTGACGAAGCTCCTCGGCTGAGGCCTGGAACAGTTCGTCCTTCGGGAAAGACTCGAACAGCTCCACGGTTTGCTTGTAGTCGTGTGACCCCGGGATCAGATCCTCCGCAGTGATGATCTGCTGCAGCTTGTGATGTAGCAGCGGGGTCTTCGTAGCCGGCTCCATATACGCCTTGGAGGTGAAGAGTCCGATGAGCCGTGACTCGCCCACCACGCGACGCAACGCGTCAACCTTGCGGACACCGATGTAATCCATCCGGGCGCGCCGGTGAACGGTGGAGTACGCGTTCGTCTTGCTGAAGACCAAGAGGTCTCCATCCTCGATCTTCCGCCGGATCTCTTCGGGAAGTTGCTCCAGCGGGGTAGGTGCGCTCACCGACGAACGCTCCACATCGGACAAGATCCCAAGTCCGCTCCCAGGAACGGCTGAGATCGCCCGTCCGTTGCCCAAGTCGACGAGTTCATACTCGCGGTAGCCCAAGAGCACGAAGTTGAACTGCAGGAGCCACTGCAAGAAGTCGACGGTCTCGGCCACGACCTCCGGTGGATAGTGGACGGAGGCCTCATTCACGCTTTCGATCATCGCGGCGACTCGAGCCTCCATCGGTTCGAAGTCGCGGATGACGAGCCGCACGTCCCTCAGGATCTCCCCGACCTCGTGCTCCAGGTCCTCACGCTCATCGTCGGAGAGCCTCCGGTCCAGTTCGAAATGCATGACCGACTCACGATGATCGGCGTCACGGGCGGGCAACACTCGCTCGATCCGACCCTTCGGATCTCGGGTCGTGCCGATGACCGGGTGAAGGATCTGTCGAGCGGCCAACCCGCGTCCGCTCAGCGCCTCCGTGACGGAATCAACCAGGAACGCGGAGTCATCCGTGGTGGTCTCCAAGATCGAACCAGGCGTTTCGTACCCATCCGTCGCCACCGTCGGGTTGAACACCCGAACCACGCTCGCCAACGTGCCCCGGCTGTCCGCGAACTCGAACGTTGACCGCACCATAGCCATGAGCTGGTCGTCGGGCGTGGCCGCAAGGTCCTCCGCTGCGAGGCGGCGGGT
>JAYVBZ010000093.1:0-2422 GCA_043750215.1 Actinomycetota bacterium | reverse complement strand
GCTCGCCAAGAGGCAGATTGCAGAAGTGGTATCGGATCCCATACGCCAGCCGATGGTCGAAGCGGTAGGTGCCATCCCCCCTCGGCGCGGTGTAGAGCCCGAGTTGGACGGTTGCGTCCGTAGGAAGGTGGAACGCATGATCCACCGTCTGGAAGCGGACTATCGCCGCCTGCGCCGTGAGAACCGGTTTGATGCTCGTTGGGGGAGGGTCGAACCTAGTGCCGATCACGGTGTCGATCAAGACGGTGGAGGTCAACGGCACTGCGCTTGGCGCCGACGTGGGCGAAGGCGCACTGGTCGCGGCAGCAGGCCGCCAGGCAACCGGGAATATGCCCCAGTGAGGCCAGGTCGCGAGGCGATGAGCGTTCCCGGCCAGATCGGTAAGCCACAACTCCGACTCGCCGTTGGCTCCGACAACGTTGGAGAATGCGAGTTCCGTCCCGTCAGGCGACCAGGTCGCGTTTCCGCTCGTATCGCCCTGCATGTCGAGGAGCTTGCGCGGATCAGACCCATCCGGGTTGACGGTCCAGAGTTGCATCGTCTTCCCTTGGGCTCGCTGGAACGCGATCACGCTTCCATCCGGTGACCATCGTGGGAACGCAACGTATGTGCCCGAGATCGCGATTATCTGTGTTCGGCCGGTGCCGTCGGCGTTCATCACCTCTATCGTTCCGTTCCCGTCTGAGTTGACGTTCGCGAAGGCGAGGCGCGAACCGTCCGGGCTCCAACTCGGCCAGGAGTCCCCCGTTGGCGTGTCGGTCAGCTGCGACGGTGATCTGCCGCTCGCATCGCTCGTGTACAGATCCGGAGGGCAATCCGAAGAACCAAGGCAGCCGGGGCTGAAGCTGCTCCCCCGATAGCTCGCATACGCGATCGTGTGACCATCGGGCGACCACGCGGGGAACCCATCAACGGCGTGGTCGTGGGTGAGCTGCTGCACGCTCGTTCCGTTCGCATCCATCACGAAGAGTTCAGTCCCGTACACCTTGCCGCCTGGTGATAGCCATAGTTGGAGAACACCACCTGCGATCCGTCGGGGGAAAACGCGTAGTGCGACGCGATGGCCTCTTGATTCACATCGCCCGAAGGTGTGCCCGTGGAACTGGGCCAGCGTGTGTCCGTCCACAGGATCGACGTCTGTCCCGTCACTGGGTCAACCCGTGAGATGGCGACGCCGCCTTCCCCTCCTCCGGTCTCCGCCCAGATGTCGCCGTTGGCATGGAGGGTCACCTCGGTGGAATTGGGCGAGATTTTGGAGCCCGGCGTGCGGTGCCCTCTGAACGCCACCACCACCAGTCCCACCCCCGCGACCGCGACGACGAAGGCGATGATGCCAGCGGCAACCCGCTTGCGCGGCGCAAGCGGTTCGGACTTCGGGACGCCGCCGCGCACACCCCGCACGCCGTGCCTCGGCTCGCCGATCCCGGGGAATGCCAGTGAGTCGAGGGACTTGAAGCGTTCGTTTAGGTCAGTCATCTTCCACCTCCAGAAGTTCGCGCAGTCGCTTCCTGCCCGCGGCGAGATGGACGCGAACGGTTGCTGCGCTCGACCCGATGATCCCGGCGATCTCGCGGGCCTTGTATCCGCCGTAGTAGTGCAGGACCAACGCGGCACGCTGCTTCGGCGGCAGGTGTCGCAACGCGTCGAGCAGTTCGGTCGTTTCTTCCGGCGCATGCGGTGCGGTCGCATCCTCGGGCGGGGAGAACCGGCGGCGTTCCTTCAAGTCTCCAGCCGCGATCCGGAAGGACGTGGTCCAGAGCCACCGCTCCGGCGCGGCGATCTTTGAACCGCGACCGAGGGCCTGAGCGAATGCTTCGTTCAGGGCATCGCTCGCCACCTCGGGTGCCCCTGTGTACGCGACGAGGGCACGCCAGATCCTCGGCGCCAGCTCGCGGTAGAGCGCCTCGAGCCCCTCGTCGGCGTCTGATCTCATCAGTGAACTCTGCACCACCCGGCCTAAGGGGGTGAAAAGCGCGAAAAGGTGTAGTGAAGTCGACGAAATATCTGGGGCGTCAGCAGACCATCGGAGCGGCCGCGACTTCCAGGCCCACTCGTCAACGCTCGACTGGACACTCTCTCAATCTAGGAGGGCCCGGGGGACGATGGCATTATGAGCGGGCATTCAAGATGTCCAGAGGTTGCGGCGTTTCACCTAGGGATGAACACCTGCCCCAATCGGATGGCCTTGAGTCCGAGACCGCGCTTTCCGTCGAACAGCCGTGGTCAGCAAGGCAACAAACGTGACTAATCCGAGCACGAGGGTCGCTAACTGCCCCAAGTTAGGAAGCTGAAGAGGTGGAACGACACGGCCCCGGCGTTGAAGTTCGAGCCACAGTCGATGGACTTGCAGATCTTGGGAGCCTTCATGCGCCACACCGCGATTTAGGAACCGAGTAGCACAGCAACGGCGATGATTCCGGGG
>JAYVBZ010000092.1:0-2219 GCA_043750215.1 Actinomycetota bacterium | reverse complement strand
ACACCGACGATGTCCACGCCCGGATGGCTATAGAAGGAGTGGTCCTCCACCGCGATCACCGCGTTCTTCAGCGAGTCGGGCATCTGCGTGAACGGGATGATCTGCCGATCCACCTCGCCGTGAAGGCTGGTGAGGAGCGAGCCATCCCGGGCGTAGAGGTAAGACGTCTGGATGGGGGGAAGCGGCTTGTTCAACGTGAGCTTGGAGTACGAATAGACCAGGGCTCCCGCCACCGAGGCCACCATCAAGAAGGGCACCAGGATGAAGACCCACCAGAACCGTCGGAAGAAGCCCTTCTTTGCCTTCTTCTTACCGGACCGTGATGCAGACGCGTGCTTGGGAACATGCTTCGAGGGCTTTGAGTCCCTGCCGAAGGTGGGAGTTGTGCTGGACACGAGCCCTGATTCTACCGAGGGGGCGCGGATCCCCGGGTCACCTGGGGACACCCGGGTGTGGAGAAGTGATGCGCTTACCCGACGGCGATCTTGCGCCGAGCGGTGAAGGCCTCGCGTAGGTGGTTCCACTGGCAGGTGGTGCAAACCTCCACGACGTAGCAGCAGGCGCCGGGGTGCGCAGCCGCTAGGCGGATCCCGGTGGCGATGGACCACACCCGCCCCGAGTCGGCCTTCAACGATTCGCCGTAGACGTAGGCCAGGAGTACGAGCTTCTCCTTGCCGCAGACGGGGCAGTCGGTCTTCGTGGGTTCGCCGACGTGTTTGGCTGCGCGGATCAGCTCGGGGTGGGCGTCGCAGAGATCCGTGAGGCCAAGGGTGCCGCGCTTCGCGTCGCGAAGGAGCGCGCGCTTGGCCAGTGTGTAGTCGATGACCCCGAGTTGTGCGCGGGGGCCCCGACCCAGCGGCGTCTGCCTGCCTGCCATCGAGCGATGGTACACCGGGACCCGGACATCGGGGACCCGCCAAAGGACCTCCCCCAGGCGCCGATACCGCCGGATGTAGCGGGTAGCCTGCGGGAAACGATGCCGAAGGGGAGGCCGAGATGACCGACATCAGGGTCGTGAACGCGAGTGACACAGGCTGGACGGGCGAACCCGGTCCGGGCGGCAGCGCCTCGATGACCGGACAGCTGGAAGCATTCACCAGCCCGGACGGCCTGTTCACGGCGGGCCTGTGGTGGCGTGACCCCGACGAATGGCCGTTCGAGCGGGCCTACGACGAAGTGGCGTTCATCACCGGTGGGGACGCCGAGATCGAACTGGACGACGGGCGGGTCTTCACGTTGGCACCGGGTGACGTGGTGGTCACGCCGTTCGGGTCCAAGGGTGTGTGGCGTGTGCGGGAGAGGGTGACGAAGCTCTACGCCATCTACGACGGACCGGGACTGGTGGCAGGGGCTCCGGCGGCCTGGATCAGAGCCGCGTCGGACAAGGACTGGGTCGTGCTCGGCGCGGAGCCTAAAGATCCGAACGAACCCGGACAGGAGTGGTACGCGTTCCGTTCCTCGGACGGGAAGTTCTCCACGGGCGTATGGAAGCGGGTTCCGGAGACCGGTCCGGTGGACAAGACCAGCGACGAGGTGTCGGTGTTGATCCGGGGCGAAGTGGAGATCGACATCGCGGGTGGGGAGACGGTGTCGGCGGGCGCGGGCGACGTGTTGGTCACGGCGAAGGGATGCCGCGGAACCTGGCGAGCGCGATCGTTCATCGAGAAGTTCTGGGCGGTCTATCACGGCTGACCCGTACGGCTCACTTGACCCCGCGGGCCTGAGCGGTCCTCAGCCCACGTATCCCCTGGTCGGGATCGGCGCAACGTTGCTCCGTGGGTTTCGGAAGCGATGCCCGCGATGCGGCGAACGGGACGCGTTCCTCACCTGGTTCCACTCGCGGAGACTCTGCCCAAGATGTGGGCTGAGATGGGAAAAGGAAGAAGGCGGCTTCCTGGGAGCCATGATGATCAACTACTCGGTGGCCACCGGCGCGTGGGTTGCGATGTTGGTGGTGGTGCTGATCTTCACCGTACCCGACGTCCCTGTGGCCCTACTACTGATCCTGAGCACGGTGGTGTTGGTTGCGATGCCGTTGTGGTTCTACCCGCGCGCCAAGATGCTCTGGGCTGCGGTGGAGTTCATGGTCCTGCGATCGCAACCCGACTATCAGGCCCCGGTGAAACGCGATCCTCGCACCAAGGGGTTGGAGTAGCGGGTCAGCCGACGGCGCCGCGCGCCACCAGGGCGAACAACAGCGTCACCGCGATGTAGTGACA
>JAYVBZ010000091.1:0-11983 GCA_043750215.1 Actinomycetota bacterium | reverse complement strand
CGTCCGGCCGATCGAATCCATGGTCTCGGCCGGGACGCCGCTCGCGATGCCTTTCTCGAAGACCTGAGCGCCGGCCACCTGCTCCTCCCACTCGATCGGGGCGTCGGTGGCCTCGACGATCCGCTGAGCCGCCACCACGCATTCGGGACCGATGCCATCACCGGGGATGAGGGTCACGGGGATGAGGGTTCTTGTGCTCACGGGTTCCTCCTAGCGGGTCGGGGCCCGGGGCGCCATCGTATCGTCGCGGGCGACGGCGAGGGGGCGGGCCGAGTTCCACCTGCCGCAGGAGCGCTGGATCGATCCGTCGCGGTTCGTCGACGACCTTGCGGCGGCACTCCGGGGTGGGCGTCCGGATCCCTTCGAACTCCAGCCGGAGCGTCCGGGCGGGCGATCTCACCCGACGCGCCCGCGTTCTCGTCGCACCTCCCTTTCTTCTTCGCGGGACGAAGCAGAACGTGAAGATAGCCCAGCCATCAGGTTGAGCTTCGTACCTTCGTCGTTCGCGTTCGCCCAACGTGTCCTATCATCCTCGCGTGGCCCCGCTCCTGGTTGTCGTCGACATGCAACGGGTGTTCGCGGAGGCGGACAGCCCCTGGGCCGTGCCGGGGTTCGCGGGGATAGTACCGGCGATCGAGCAGCTGGCCGACGCCTTCGGCGACCGCGTCGTGTTCACCAGGTTCGTACCGTTCGACGATCCGCCGGGACCGCGTGCCTGGGCCGACTACTACGCCCTGCACTCCTTCTTCCTGCGTCCTGGGGCCGAGGGGCTCACGCGCCTCGCGGAGCCGTTCGCCTCGCGCGACGCACTCACCCTGGAAGCGCCGACGTTCTCGAAGCACGGCCTCCGGCTTGAGGCCCTGGCCGGGCCCGAGGGCGCGATCGTGCTGTGCGGTGTGGCGACCGAGTGCTGCGTGATCTCGACAGCGCTGCCCGCGGTCGACGCGGGCATGCGTGTGCGCGTGGTGAGCGACGCGTGCGCGGGTGCGACGCTCGCGAGCCACGACGCCGCTCTCACCGTGATGGGCGGCTACGAAGGTCAGATCTCGATCACGACCGTCGACGAGGAGCTGGCGTGGGGTTGACCACGTGGGGCTGGAACACGTGGGAAGCGACGGCGCCCTCTGAGGTCCTAGATCAACGCTCCGGGCTTGCCGTTCGCGTCAGTGCCTACAGCACGAAGGCGAATGATGCCACGTCGCTGCCCCTCTCGCGCGAGGTGACGCTCGGGCCGCGGCTCGAAGAAGGACGCTACCTCGAAGCGACGTTCCCCCATCACGGCTCGCGCGTCCGCGTACGAGCGGCCGCCGAGGGCGACCAGGTCTGCGGAGCGGTCGAGGTGGCCCCCGAAGGTGAGTGGGGCTTGCGCTTCTGGTTCACGCTCGAAGTGGGCTTCCCGGGAGGCGAAGGCGAGGTGCGCCTGGAGATCCCCGCCGGTGAGGCCGCCTACGTCGACCCGCCCGTCGCGATCGCGACCTGGCCAGGTGGCGTGGCGGCCTTCTCTCCCGCGATCCGGCCCGTGACCCAACACCTGTACGAGGACCGCGAGGAGGTCCTTCGCGAGTTCGTCGAGCGCGGCTACTACTACCGGCCGCCGGTGCGCGACGTCGGCGGATGGGCAGTCCTACGCTTCAACGCGATCACTCCGGACGTGCCATGGGCGGTCGGCGTGGGCGCAAGCGCGTCCGAGGCCCGGGCGGGCCTGGCCGCTCTGCTTCCCCGCACGCCGGCGTTGCTCGACGAACGTCGCGCGGAGGCCGACCTCGTGCCCGAGCGACCGGCCGCCATCCGTGACGTACTGAACTGGAACACGGTCTGGAACCCGATCTGGGATGCGCCATACACGCCGACGACGCGTGGCTGGGTCTCCCACCGCTTCGGCGGGTTCATCGTCTGGCAGGTCGACGCCTGGTTCCACGTGATCCTCGCGTCGCACGTGGGCGACGGTGCGCTTGCGCGAGCGAACCTCGAGGCAGCCCTCGGCTGCCGAACCGAGACGGGGATGCTCGCCGCGCTCCGAAGCGGTCTGACCGATTGGGTCGACCGCTCCCACCCGCCGTTCGGCGCGCACGCCGCGTGGTTGGCGGCCGAGGGCCTCGATGATCCCTCGATCCTCGAACGCGCCTACCCGGTGCTGCTCGACGCGTACCGCTGGTGGTGGGCGGCGCGCGATGGCAACGGCGACGGCGTCCTCGAGTACGGGTCCTCACCGGTTGGCGACGGGCATTTCGTCCACACACGCCTCGCCGCGATGGACGAATCCTTCAACGACAACTCGCCCGTGCACGACGAGTTGTCCTTCATCACGGCCACACACACCTTGGACGGCGCCGACATCGGCTTGAACGCGCTCCTCGTTCACGATGCCGAGCTGCTTGCGAGGATCGCAGAGGGCCTCGGGCGAACCGACGAGGCTGGGGATCTCCGCGCCGGCGCCGAGGCACACGCCGCGAGGATCCGCGACGTCTTGTGGGACGACGAACGCGGCACCTTCGCCAACCGTCGCTGGGACGGACGATTCGTGCGGAGCCTCTCGCCGATGTCGTTCGCGCCCCTGTTCGCCGGGGTGGCTACACCGGCGCAGGCCGAGCGCCTCGTCGCGGAGTGGCTCCGTGACCCCGCGCGTTTCGGTGGCGACTTCCCGGTTGCGGGGACGCCACACGAGGATCCGGCCTCGCTCGACAACGAGTATTGGCGCGGCCGGGTGTGGCCTCCGCTCAACTACATCGTCTACCGCGGCCTGCGCCGCTACGGCTTCGACCACGACGCCGCGTGGGTGGCAGCGGCGGGCGACGCGATGTTCCGTCGCTCTTGGGAGGACGGCGGCCGTTCATACGAGAACTTCAACCAGCGCACGGGCGAGGGTGGAGACTCACCCGACGCCGAGCCCTTCTACACATGGGGCACCCTGCTTCCGATGCTCGCGGAGAAGGATCTGCTCGATCTGGATCCGTTCGACGGCCTCTGCGTCGGGTCGCCGAGTCCCCCTGTTACCTCGGCGTCACTGCCGGCAGGCGCCTGGGGCCTCCTTCGCGCTGACGTACACGACGGCGGCGTGGCACTGACCGGCCCGGACGGCCTCATCCTTCGAGCCCACGGCTGCACGGGGCGGTTCCGATCGGTGACGCACGGATCCGAGGGGCTCTCCCTGTCCCTTCCGTCCTCTGCGGCGCCCATGACGATCGAGGTTCCGTGGCCGGTGCGAGCGGTCGCGCTGGACGGTGTCCCGCTCGTGACCTCGGGAAGCGGCGCGGCGGTCGCAGCAGGTGCCGCAGGTCGCCGGCTCCGGATCGAACGGGGCTGATCCCCGCCCCTCAGCCGAGCGTCGCTCGCCGCACCCTCGGGTCGATCGCGATCACCGCGAGGTCCGCGAGCAGGTTCATGGCTATGACGACGAGGCCCGCGACCAGCGCGATCCCGATGATCAGGGCGGTGTCGAGCCGCCGGATCGCCCCGAAGAGGTCGGTGCCCAAGCCGGGGATCGAGAACACGACCTCGACCACGGCGACGGTCGCGAACAGCCCCGCGAAGTCGAGCGCGAGCAGCGAGAACAGCGGCACCAACGAATTCGGAAGGACGTTGCGCCATCGGATCCGGTTCATCCCCTCCCCGCGCGCCAGCGCGAACTGCACGTAGGGCTTCTCGAGCTCGTCGAGCATCGACGTGCGCAAGATCCTCGCCAGAACCAGACCGTAGGGGATCGCCACCGTGAGCACCGGCAACACGTAGGACTTCGCTCCCTCGGTCGTCCCTCCGAGCGGGAACCACCCGAGGCGGAACGAGAAGATGTAGAGCAGCAGCAGGCCCACGAGGAACGTCGGGATCGCGGTCGTCGCCCCGGCGGCGGCCACGAGCGCTGAGTCCCCGACCCGGCCCTTACGGCTGGTCACCAGCACAGCCAGCGGAATCCCGATCAACAGCTCCCCCGCGAACGCGAACACCGTGAGCGTCAGCGTGTGCCCGACGTCGCGAGCGATCACCGACCGCGCGTTCTCGCTGCGGGAGAAAGCGTAGCCGAGGTCGAAGTGGGTGTATCGGGCGAGCGTCGAAACGTACCGGTCCCACGCGGGCTGGTCGAAGCCATAGGCGTGGCGGATAGCCTCCACGGTCGCGGCCGACGCGGTCGGCCCCGCCAGCTGGCGGGCCGGGTCACCGGGGATCGCCTCGACCAGCATGAATCCGAGGGTTGCAAGCGCCCAGAGCGTGACGAGCGCGAGCAGTAGGCGCCGCAGGATGTACCTGCTCACCGGATCACTTCCAGTTCGCTCGCGGGCCTCTTGCCTGCCGCGACGCGCCGGTGTGGCTTGCGCAGCCCCTCTCCTATCAGGGTCGTCGCGGTCACGAACAACCCCAGATACAGGGCGGGGAAGATGATCAGCCCGGGGTGTAGCCGGTAGTAGGGGAGGCCGGAGCCCAGCATCGAGCCTATGCTTGAGGTCGGCTCCTGCACCCCGAGACCGAGGAACCCGAGGCTGCTTTCGAACAGGGCCGCCCAGCCGACCGAAAGCGCCGCGTACGCCAGCACGATCGGCAGCACATGGGGCGTGATCTCCTGCACGAGGATCCGAACACGGCCGGCGCCTATCGATCGTGCCACCTCCACGAATTGTCGCTCCTTGATCACCACCCCTTGTCCGTAGGTGACCCGGGCGAGTGGAGCCCAGAACACGGCGATCAGGGCCACGACCAAAGACGTCACACCCGAGCCCAGCACCGAGGTGAGCGCGGCCGCGAGCAGGAGCCCGGGGATGGCCAGACCGATGTCCGTGACCCGCATCAGTACGTTGCCCGCGGCGCCGCTGGAGGAGGCTGCCAGCAGCCCGATCGCCAGACCGATCAGCGTGGCGACGGCGATCGCGAGTGCCGCCGCGCCGAACGTGATCCGCCCCCCATAGATGAGTCGAGATGCGACGTCCCGCCCCTTCGCATCGGTCCCGAGCGGCCACGTCAGCCCCGGTCCCTGCGGTCCCCCGTCGGGGCCGAGCCCCGCCACGCTCTCCAGACTCGGGTCCTTGGGCGCGACCAGCGGCGCCGCGATCGACATTACGGCGATCACTCCAAGCATGATCAGCCCGATCCTCAAGCCCAAGCGCCGTTCGCCCCGTTCCCGCGCGGCGGGCGCGCCCGCCGGCGCGGGTGGCGTCTCGGGGATCATGAGGGCCGCACCCCCCCCGGGTTCGTCGCTCACGCTCGCACCTCCTCGCGGGCTGCCTCGTTGAGCGGGTTGTGGCAGGCGTATCTGTGCTCGTCCCGCGGGTCGGCCACCGGCTCCTGCTCCGTGCAGATCCGCGTGACGAACGCGCAGCGCGGGGCGAACGCGCACGGCCATAGCAGCCCAGGTAACTGCGGAGGGCTCCCGGGGATCGTGAACAGCCGCTCCGGATCCCCCTCCAGACGAGGGAGAGAGGCCAGGAGCGCGCCGAGGTACGGATGCCTCGGCGTCGTGAGCAGATCCCGCGTCGCACCGAACTCCACGATCTTGCCCGCGTACATCGTGGCCGTGTGCGTCGTCGTCTCGGCCACCGCGCCCATGTCGTGCGTCACGAGGATCACGGCCGCGCCCACCTCGCGAACGAGTTCCAGGAAGGCCTCGAGAACTTGGGCCTGCACGATGACATCGAGCGCGCTCGTCGGCTCGTCGGCGATCAAGAGCGTGGGCTCGACCGACAGCGCGCTCGCGATCACCGCGCGCTGGAGCTGGCCGCCCGAGAGCTCGTGCGGATACCTGCTCAGGATCGCGCGCGGGTCCCCCATCTTGACTCCCGCGAGGAGCTCGCAGATCTTGTCGAGGGCGGCCTTCTCCGACAGCCCCGCGTGCAGCCGCAGGGGGCGCGCGAGCTGCGGTCCTACGTGACGCAGCGGGTCGAGCGCCCCGAACGGATCTTGTGGCACGAACCCGATCCGCCTGCCTCGAAGCGGCTGGGTCCTGTCCGTGTGGGCATCGACGATGGTATCGCCCTCGAACGTGATCGATCCGCCAAGGACTCGGCGACTGGATCCGAGGAGTCCCGCGATGGCAAGACCGAGGGTCGTCTTCCCGCAGCCCGATTCGCCCACGAGCCCGACGATCTGGCCCGGCGCGACATCCAGATCGGCGCTACGGACGATGTCCCCATCCGCGGTACCGACCCTCAGGTCGCGGATCCGAAGTACCGGTCCGCCGGTTAGCCCGGTTTGACCCAGCAGGATTTCCAGTCGAACGGCGCGTACGTCGGAATCGTGACGAGGGCACCGACACGCTGGGTGGAGATCGCCGGCCAGTCGACCTGCATCGTGCCGACGCCCGCGGCATCGCTGATGACCGTCTGCTGGATCTGCTGCAGGATCTGGTCACGCTCAGAGCCGAACGGAAGCGCGTCGGACCGCGCGAGCATCGAGTCCAACCCTGTGTTGCAGTAGCGCGCGACATTGAGTCCCGGTGGCGCCACCTGGGCGCACACGAAGTTCGTCGAGATGTAGTCCTGCCCGTCCGGATAGTCCTCGCGCCAGTAGGTGGGCAGCATGTCGTAGTTCTTCGGGTTGTTGTAGCCAGCGTCGCCGAAGTAGGCCGCCTGCTGCAGCCCCTTGATCTCGACGTTCACCCCGATCGCCTTCAGTTCCTGTTGCACGGATGTGGACATCGCCGAGGCGAACGGGTCGGTGGCGTCGTAGATCACCTTGAGCGTCTCTCCGTTGTACCCGGCCTGCGTCAGCAAGGTCTTCGCCTGGGACGGGTCGTAGGGGATCGACTTGACGTTCGGATCAGACTGCTTCGTGACGCTCGAGTAGATCTGTGTCCACGGTCGCGCCTCGCTACCGAACTGCTTCGTGACGTCGCGGTTGATCACCATCGCGACCGCCTTCCGAAGGTCGGCGTTCTTCAGGATGCCTTCATTGTTGAGCGCCCAGTAATAGACGGTGGGACCGGTCGTCGGCGTCATCGTGATCGAGTTGTCCTGCGCCAGTTGTTGGATCGCCGCCTGGGGCAGGAAGAACGGCTCGGCCGGCACGTCGATCGTCCCGTTCTGCAGCTGAAGGACCTGGGTGTTGGGGTCGACGTTCAACGACAGATCGATCTCGGCCAGGTAGGGGAACGTCGGGTCGACGTAGCCGGGGTTCGCCTTCAGCACGATCGACTGGCCTTTGTTCCACTGGTCGAGGTAGAACGGCCCCGCCCCGACCGGCGAGTCGCCGAACGTACCCCCGGCGCCGACAGCTTCTTTGGGCACCGGCCATGATGTCGCGATGGTCAGGTCGTAGATGAACGTGGACGCGGGCTGGGCCAGCGTGATCTGCAGGGTCGAAGGATCGACGACCTTGATGCCGGAAACTGAATTCGCCTTGCCGGAGGCGAACTCCGCTGCGCCTTTGATCGGGTACAGGTAGCCGCCGCCCCACGACGGAGCGGGCTTGGTGTTGGGGTCGAGAGCTCGCTCCATCCCGTAGGCAGCATCCTCGGCAGTGACGGCACGCGGCGTGAACCCGGGCCCTGCGAACATCGCGTTGGGCCTGATCTTGATCGTGTAGGTGAGCCCGTCTTTCGAGATGGTCGGCATGTCTTGTGCCAGCGCGGCGACCAGGTTGCCGTTCTGGTCGACGTGATACAGGCCCTCATAGAGCGCCCCCGCCGTCAGCTCGTAGTCGATCGTGGAGACTGCCTGTGAGTTATCCAGGGTCACGACGTCGTTAGCGTCTGCGACCTTCAACGTCCCGCCCCGCTGAGGGCCTGTGGCGGTGGTGGGTGTCGTAGTCGGGGAACTCTCGCTCTTGTTGGACGTGCACGCCGTCAGCGCCAGTATTGCGACGCCGATCCAGATCGCGAATCGCCTGTTCGTTCGAAGCACCGCGTACCCCCCGATCGACTGAGCTACCCCGATGGTCTGGGCCAATCCTAGCAAGGATCTCCCAACCCCGATTCACGCTAAGCTGTTCCCCTCGTGCTGCAGCGGAGCGCCCGATCGGCGGAGTATCTCGTGCCCGCGGACGTCGCGGAGGCGGCCGCGATGAAGGGGGCGGGGGCGTGGGTGCTCGCCGGCGGCACCGACGTCTACCCGGCACATGTGGGAAAACCCTTCGTAGGACCGGTCGTCGACATCACCGGGCTCGCCGAACTCCGCGGAGTGGAAGTCATCGGCCGCGCCTGGCGATTCGGCGCCCTCACGCGGTGGGCCGACATCGCCGCCGCCGACCTCCCGCCCCTCTTCGACGGGTTGCGGGCTGCGGCGCGGGAGGTCGGCGGGGTTCAGGTGCAGAACGCCGGCACGATCGGGGGCAACCTGTGTACCGCCTCCCCGGCCGCAGACGGCGTGCCGAACCTCCTGGCGCTGGACGCGTCGGTGGAGCTGGCCTCGCCGTCGGCGCGACGCGTGCTGCCCATCGAGGACTTCCTCACGGGCTATCGCACGACCGCGCTCGATCATGACGAGATCCTCACAGCCGTGTTGGTGCCTCCCGGCACCGAGGACGACAGGGCCGCGTTCCTCAAACTAGGGCTCCGTCGCTACCTCGTGATCTCGGTCGTGATGGTAGGGGCAGTGGTGGCGCTCGATGACGGCGGGCTCGTGCGCGATGCGCGTGTCGCCGTCGGATCATGCTCGCCGGTCGCGGTTCGGCTGCGGCGGCTGGAGGCCGAGCTGCGTGGTCGGCCTGTGCAGGAGCTCGCCGCTGTGGTCACGCCCGAGCACCTCGCCGATCTCACGCCGATCGACGACGTGCGGGCCACGGCCGCGTACCGACTCCACGCCGCCGCGACACTCGTCGGCCGCGTGTTGGATCGGTGCGGGGAGGCCCGATGACGCATGTGCGGTTCGATGTGAACGGGACAACGGTTGAGACAGAGGCCTCCGTCCGGCGGCTCAGCGAGTTCCTGCGCGAGACCCTGGGACTCACGGCGACGAAGGTCGGCTGCGACGCGGGTGACTGCGGGGCGTGCACGGTACTCATCGACGGCGAAGCGACGACTTCGTGCATGGTCCCGGTCGGGCGGCTCGCCGGACGGCACGTCGAGACGCTCGAGGGGCTGGATGCCACCGGCGAGGTCTATCGGCTGCAACGCTCGTTCCTGCATCACGGCGCGGCGCAGTGCGGGATCTGCACCCCCGGGATGCTCGTCGCTGCGTGCGCGTTGCTCCGCGACGACCCGACGCCGACTGCACGAGGGGTGCAGGACGCGCTCGGCGGGGTCCTCTGCCGGTGCACCGGCTACCGCAAGATCATCGATGCGGTCGTTGAGGCACCCTCGTTCGAGGAGATCGACGAACCCCCGCCGGTCGGCAAGGCGGTCGGGCACCGGCTGCCCCGGGTCGACGGCGACATCAAGCTGCGGGGCCGCGACGTCTTCGGCGCCGACGAGGCACCCGACCGCGCGCTCCTGGTCCGGGTCGTGCGCTCTCCCTTCCACCGGGGGCGGTTCACCTTCGGCGACCTCGAGGCCTATGTCGCGAAGACCCCAGGAGTCGAAGCTGTGTTCACCGCCGCCGATGTCCCCGGCCGCAACTGCTTCGGGGTGATCCCCGCGCTCGCCGACCAGCCCGTGTTCGCCGAAACAGAGACGCGCTTCCGCGGCGAGGCGGTCGCGATGGTCGTCGGCGAGTACGAGGCGGTCACCGCGCTCGACCTTGCCGACGTCCCCGTCGCCTGGGAGGAGCTTCCCCCGCTGATGGGCGTGGAGGCGGCCGTGGCAGATGGCGCACCGCGTGTGCACGCCGATCGAGCGGGCAACGTGCTGATCCGGGGCAACGTCCGGCACGGAGACCTCCATGCAGCATTCGAGGCGGCTGACGTCGTCGTCGAGGCCTCCTACGAGACGTCGTTCGTCGAGCACGCTTACATCGAGCCGGAGGCGGGCTTCGCCCAGCGGATCGGCGATCGCATCGAGGTGCAGGTGACGACTCAGTCTCCACACATGGACCGCCTGGAACTGGAGGCGATCCTCGGACTGCCGGCCGGCTCGGTGAGGATCCGGCCAACGGCGGTCGGCGGCGGCTTCGGCAGCAAACTCGACCTGTCAGTGCAGCCCTTCGTCGCGATCGCGGCGTGGCACCTCGGCCAGCCGGCCAGGATCACGTACACGCGGCCCGAATCGATGATGTCGACCACCAAGCGCCACCCCGGAACGATGCGCGTGCGGATCGGGGCAACCAGTGATGGGCGTCTCACGGCGATGGACTTCTTCGGGCGCTTCGACACGGGCGCATATGCCTCGTGGGGACCGACGGTCGCGAACCGTGTACCGGTACATGCCGGCGGTCCCTACGTCTACGACGCCTACGACGCCCGCTCCGAGGCAGTGCACACGAACGCTCCGCCCGCGGGCGCCTTTCGCGGGTTCGGCGTTCCCCAGTCCACGATCGCGACCGAGTGCCTCCTCGACGAGCTCGCCGACGCCTTAGGGATCGACGGCCTCGAGCTCCGCTTCCGCAACGCCCTCACCGCAGGTCTGCCCACCGTCACCGGCCAGGTCTTCGAGTCGGGTGTCGGGTACCGGGACTGCCTCGAAGCCCTCCGCCCCTATCGTGAGCGGGCGCGCGCGGACGCCGCCGAGGCGAATGCGCGCCCGGGCAACGTTCGCCGCGGCGTGGGCCTGGCCGGCATGTGGTACGGGTGCGGGAACACCTCGATGCCGAACCCCTCGACGATCAAGGTCGGCCTGCGCGCCGACGGGCGGTTCGTGTTGTTCCAGGGCGCGGTCGACATGGGCCAGGGCCCGAACACCGTGATGACCCAGATCTGCGCCGACGCCCTGGGGGTCGCGGTCTCAGACGTGGTCGTGGTGGGGGCCGACACCGATACCACCCCTGACGCGGGGAAGAGCAGCGCCTCGCGCCAGACGTTCGTGTCGGGCAACGCGACCCTCCTCGCCGCGACGCAGCTGCGCACCGAGCTGCTGGCGACGGCCGGGGCCGCGGCCGAGGCAACGCTCGAGCTCCGAGGGGCAACGCTCCTCATCCATGACCTCGGTCGGACGCAGACCATCGACCTCACCGCACGTACGGCCGACTCGGACGGCTTCGTCGCGGTTGCGCAGGCCACGTTCGACCCCCCGACCACCCCGCTCGATCCCAACGGCCAAGGGGAGCCCTACGCGATGTTCGGGTACGGGGCACACCTCGCGGAGGTCGAGGTCGACCGCGAGCTCGGGACCGTGAAGGTCCTGAGGATCACCGCGGCCCACGACGTGGGACGCGCGGTGAACCCGACCCTGGTGGAGGGGCAGATCGAAGGCGGGGTCGCCCAGGGCATCGGCTTCGCCCTGATGGAGGAGTACGTCCCGGGGCGAAGCGAGAATCTGCACGACTACCTGATCCCCACGATCGGCGACGTACCTGAAGTGGTGACGATCCTCATCGAGTCGAACGACCCGCTCGGCCCCTATGGTGCGAAGGGTGTCGGCGAACATTCGCTCGTCCCCACCGCCCCAGCCATCTTGAATGCGATCCGCGACGCGGTGGGCGCCCCTGTCAGGCGTGTGCCGGCGACCCCGCACCGCGTGCTCCAGGCGATCGCCGAAGGAGCGAGGTAGGGACGTGGGCGAGCCGGCCACCGACACCGTCCAGTGCGACGCCTGTCCGATCCAGTGCGTGATCAAGCCCGGACGCACCGGCTCGTGCGACCGCTACGGCAACGTCGACGGCGTCCTCGCCAGGCTCGATCCCCTGCTGATCCTCGAGCGCACCCGCGCCCACGGTGGCGCGCTCGTGCCCTTCGCGGCGCGTGAGGAAGACTGGGAGGGCGGGATCGTGCCCACCGACGACCTGTTCGTGACCGGTGCCGGCTCGGGGACGACCTACCCCGATTACAAGCCGGCGCCGTTCATCGTCTCGAGCACCGTCGCCGGCGTGGACATGATCACGGTCGTGACCGAAGGGATCTTCTCCTACTGCGGGGCGCTGGTGAAGATCGACACCGATCGTCATGTCGGCGCGGAGCAGCAGCCGGTGCGCGCGCACGGCGAGCCGGTCGGCCTCGTCACGACGGCCCAGTACGGCTCCCAGATGCTCTCCCT
>JAYVBZ010000090.1:0-2721 GCA_043750215.1 Actinomycetota bacterium | reverse complement strand
CTGACCACGACGTGCACGCGGTCGCCTTCGCCCAGCGTGCCCAAGCCGTTGAAGGTCGGGCGGGCAAGGCCGGCGCCGCCGGCGACGTGGCGGATAGGCGGCGGAGTGGACGCGGTGTTCCCCGGCGCTCGCGCCGCTCGCATACGCTCGTGTGGATGCTGGGCACCTTGGCGCTTCATCGAAACCAGCAACCAGACGTAGAGTCCCAGACCCACCGCGAGCACGGCGGTCAGCGACCACGCGACGCGAAGCGGCGGCAGAAGCCCGATCATGAAGGTCAAGCCGATGGCCTCCATGAGGAAGACGAGGACCTTGCGGCGACGCTCTCGAGCCCGAGACTTGCTGCGCTCTGCCGGACCTACGAACTGCACGCCTTTGCGGGGAGTGACGATCCAGCGGCCTTCGGTGCCGTACGTTTCAACTTGCGCCAAGAGCTCCATCCTGTGTTCGAAATCCTCGACGCCCTTGTGCGGATCATGTCGACGGCGGTCCGTCGGCATCAAGAACGCCACCCACATGATGCCTAACGCAGCCAGGAGCAGCCAGTCCAACCGCCAGCCTCCGTTCGGATCACCCCGGATGACACACAACATCTAGGCTGGAACCGGAAGCTAGCACCACATCTTGGGGCAGGAAAGCACATCCATGTAATTCAGAGAACTTTCTCACACGGGGGGGTTGCGGACCGTTATCTCTTCACCCCACTGATCGCGGGGTTTACTCTGCGCGATACTCCCCGGACTTGCCACCCGACTTGCGCAACAGCCGCACGCCCTCGATCCGGGCAGCCCGGTCGAAGGCCTTCGTCGTGTCGTACAGGCTGAGTGCAGCCACGGTTGCGGCGGTGAGCGCCTCCATCTCGACGCCCGTTCGGTCAGTCGCTCGGACCGTCGAGCGAACCCTGATCCGCCCCTCGCTCTCCTGGGGTTCGATCGCCAATTCGACACCCGTGATGCGCAAAGGATGACAGAAGGGGAGTAGGTCCGGCGTTCGCTTCACGCCCATGATCCCCGCGATCTTCGCAGCCTCGATCGGGTCGCCCTTCTTCGTGCCCGCGATCAGATTGGCCACGGCCTCAGGTGTGGATACGAGCCACGCCTCGGCGACCGCTTCGCGTTCGGTCTCGGGCTTCTCCCCGACCTCGACGATGCGGGTGATGCCGTCGGCACCGGCTTGATCGCTCACCATCAATCCTCCGACGCGCGGAACACGATGACACGGATCGGCGAACCCTTCGGTGCCGTTTCTACGCCTACCGGGATCATCGCGAGCCCATTGGCGCGCGAAACCGTCGAGATGAGGTTCGATCCGCGCGCGCCCGTCGGGGTAGCACGCCATCCTTGGTCGCCGCGCTCCACATGCACCCGGGCGAACTGAAGCTTGGCCTTGGGCCCACTCACATCCTCCGTGAGGGTCGCAGTGATCTGCGGGCGTTCGGTGTGCGTTCGGCCCATCATCTTCATGACCGCAGGCCGCACGAACACTTCGTAACTCACGAAGACACTGACCGGGTTTCCGGGCAGCCCGAAATACGGCTTGCCCTCGATGTGGCCGAACGCCTGCGGCATCCCGGGCTGCATGGCGACCCTGTAGAACGCCACATCGCCCCGGCCGAAGAACGCGGCCTTGACCACATCCCTCTCCCCCACGCTGACCCCGCCGCTTGAGATGAACGCGTCCGCCTGGATCAGATAGTCGAACACCGTCTCCTTGAACGATTCCACATCGTCCTTGATGATCCCTGCCATCACGGGGATCGCGCCCGCTTCCTTGAGGGCGGCGAAGAGCGTGTACGCATTCGAATCGTGGACCTGCCCGAACTCGGGCGTCTCGGTCGGCGGCACCAACTCGTCTCCAGTGGACAGGATCACGACTCGGGGACGGGGGTGGACCAGCGGCGTCGGGTGTCCGGCGTTGGCGAGCAGCCCCATCTCCGGTGCACCAAGTCGGCGCCCTTTCGCAACGAGTACCTGCCCGTTACGCACATCCTCGCCCGCCGGGCGGATGTGCCGACCGGCAGCCGAACCCGACACCATCCGAACGGTATCCTTCGACGCCTCGGCGTTCTCGATGGGCACGATGGTGTCGGCACCGGCAGGGATCGGCGCCCCGGTGGCGATCCTGACAGCCTCACCTGCACCCACCGTTGCGTCCGGGTGGCGACCGATGAGCGCCCGTCCGACGATCTTGAGTTCGACGGGGCTCACGGGAGTGGCCGTCACCACATCGGAAGCCCGTACCGCGAATCCATCCATCGCACTGGAGGCGAACTCCGGCAGGTCCACAGCGGCCACGAGGTCCTCGGCCACCACGCAGCCGAACGCCTCGGTCAACGGCAGGGCGATCGGGGAGAGCGGGTTAACCGAGGCCAGCACTCGCGCGTGGGCTCCTTCGAACGGAACCGTGCCCTCGGCGCTGTCGTGATCATGGACCAGGGGAGCGTTTGCCATATACCGAGTCTACCGGCGCGGGTCAGATGAGCTTCTCGCGCACCGCGAGTTCGTTCAGGTACGCGCGGAAGGGCGGCCCAACATCATCGCGCTCCAGGGCGAGTTCGACCGTAGCTTTCAGATAGTCCAACAGGTTGCCTACATCGAACCGTCCGTGGTCGAAGCGCTGCGCGTAGACGGCTTGCTCCTGTGCCAGCTGGTTGATCGCATCGGTGAGCTGGATCTCACCACCACGCCCCGGCTCCGTCCCGCGGATGGCGTCGAAGATCTC
>JAYVBZ010000089.1:0-12388 GCA_043750215.1 Actinomycetota bacterium | reverse complement strand
TGCAGGACGCCAAGGTCCGATGCGGACTCCAGCGTGTCCACAAGGATGAGCCGGTTCGCGCCTTCCGCTCGGTAGTTGTCCCACGCGGCACGAAGGTTAGCCAGGCGGAGGCGGGAGTCATCGGGCATCGGGTGCATGTTCCCGATGGCGTCCATCTCGATGCAGGCGTGCGCAAGATCCCGTTCCTCGGACAAGATCCACGAGACCTCGGAGGCAACCGTCGACTTCCCGACCCCGCTGGGGCCGGTGATCAGGATCGTGGGAAATGCCGAGTGAGAAGACATCCCGGTAGTTCATCACGCTTGGAGGAAGCCCGGCAGGTTGACGCGAAGGGAGAAGGGCGGGCCTCGGACGGCCGCGAAACCGGGAGAGGGGCCGGGGAGATGTCGGACCGAGGCCTAGAGGTTGATTCGATACTCAGCCGTCTGCGCGGCATTCCCTAGTTGTCCCCGTAGCGTGTTCATCATTCCGGCAACTTCCCTCAGGAGCTCCTCAAACTCAGCGGTTGTGGACGTTTCGTGCCGCCCGTGTGCGATCTTGTTTCGGCGGTCCACCAACTCCTTGTCAATCAGGTTTCCTTTGAGTTCATAAGGGCCGCAATCGACGCCGACGCTGGCCAATATATCCAAGAGGACGGTCGAGCTGAGGTTCGATCGCGTTCTCACAGCCCCAGTCTTTGGTAGAGCCAACGGCTTGCCACGTGAGTCCTCGAGGAGTTGAACAAACGGTATCCAGACGCGCATGGTCTTTGCGTCCGTTGCGGTCTGCAGTTCTCCACGGAGGGCCAATGCTCGGAGCCCGGGTGCAAGCAATTCGAACTCGACTTGTTGACGAGATACGTACGCGACGTATGCCTCGCACGCCCCCTTTACGAATCCTTCGAAGTGAGCGTAGAGGAGGGCAATCCCGGCTCGAAGAAGCATGTCCTCCGCAGGCCCGCGAGCGGCGGCAAGCTGACCGCCTGACTGGCCCCCCATGAACGAGTCCACCTCTTGTGACAGTCTCGATGCCCGGAAGGGCAAGGAGGTTCGAGATGAAACGCAAGAGGCACACGCCCGAGCAGGTGGTCCGAAAGCTCCGTGAGGCTGAGCGCATGCAAGCAAGCGGGGTCACCGTTCCCGAGATCTGCCGATCACTCGAGATCTCGGTCGTCACCTACCAGCGCTGGAGAAAGCAATATCAGGGGATGGCGACCCAAGACGTCGCAAGGCTCAAACACCTGGAGAAGCAGAACACGCAGCTGAAGAAGATCGTGGCTGACCTCACGCTCGATAACGACATGCTGAAGGAGATCAACCGGGGAAAATACTGACCCCGGAGCGCAGGCGGCGGGTGGTCATCCACCTCCAGCAGCACTTCGGGGTCTCCCAGCGCCGGGCCTGCACGCTTGCCGGCCAGCACCGCTCCACCCAACGGCGCAAGCAGCGCCTGATCCCCGGGGACGAATACCTGCGAGCTCGGCTGCATCTGCAGGCCGAGGCTCATCCCCGCTGGGGCTACCGCAAGCAGCACCATCTGCTCATCCAGGCCGGCTTCAAGATCAATCGCAAGAGGATCCGCAGACTGTGGAGAGAGGAGAACCTGCAGGTACGACGCAAGAAGCGCAGGAAGAGGACCGGGAGGCGTTCACCCGGGGGCATCCTGGCGGCCTATCCAGGCCACGTATGGGCGATCGACTTCGAGTTCGACCAGACGAGGAAAGGACGACAGCTGAAGATCGCCAACATGGTCGACGAGTTCACCCACGAGGGCATCGCCGGCGAGGTCGCCTACTCGATCGATGCGAAGAAGCTCGTCAACATGCTCGAGGGAATCGTGGCCGAGCGAGGGACACCGACCTACCTTCGCTGCGACAACGGGCCAGAGTTCATCTCCCATGCACTCGCCCGCTGGTGCCGCAGCAAGAGGATGCGCATCGAGTTCATCGAGCCGGGGTCCCCATGGCAGAATGGCTTCGTAGAAAGCTACAACGGCAGGATGCGTGAGGAGCTCCTCAACCTGGAGATCATCGAGAACGCGCTGGAGGTCCAGGTCTTCCGACGCCACCGCGAAGGCGAAGAGGAACCTGATCCCGGCGGCGTGCAGGCGATGCGGGGTGATCCTCGAGGTAGGGCGCCGGGTCTGCCATGAGTGTCGGCGCGAGGTGCAGGCCGAGAACACCCAGACCCTTGCCGAGGCCGGACGCGCGCGGCTCGCGGCGATGCGGGCTGCGCCGGATGACCCGGCCAGGTCCCCGGGAGCGAAGGCGAAGCTGGGCGCCGCGGTATCACGACGGCTCGCGGAGAACCGGAAATGGGAAGGGACCCACGAAATGCCCGACCCTTCGGAGTGGGAGGAGATCTTCGCGGGACTGGCCGATGTCACCGTGTGGGCGATGGGGCAGGCGACCGGGCTCTCTCCGGCGACCTGTCGGGGGATCAAGCGAGGCGAGGGAAAGGCCCATCCGCGGCATTGGGAGGCGCTGGGGAACATCTGAAGACACAAGGTCGTTCGCCGTGCATCGACACCCGAAAGCGACGTGTCACGTGGCGGGGTGCGGGAAGGTTACGAACCAGGCGTCACTTCCAGGGCTCCTAACCAGTGCCACACGAAACGCCGGGTTGATGGACTTCGGATCCGTGTTGGTGAAGCAGCTGCGCGATGTGGCGCTCGAGGAAGGTGATGACGTGGCTCCCCCGCCGCCAGCGTTGGGACCGGGAGGGGGAGAAGGGGCGGGTGAGGCGCTTCCCCCGCTAGATAAAGAACCGAGTCCTCCTCGGCGTAGTGGGCCGCACAGGGTTCCGGTCAGGACCACATAGGCGGAATCCCCGTTCACGGTCGTCGAGCCAACAGCGAGGTTTCGAATCTGCCCGGGAGATGGGGACTGTCCGGCACTAATCACCTGCAAGACATTCCGATCTGCAGGAGACACGAACGTGCTGGCTCTGCTGAGATCTCCTGCGAACAAGGCCGTAACGTATGCGACCGCGACTCCCGCTGGTGACGATCGATCAGGCGAGGCTTGGTGAGACGGCGTGGCACTCGATGAACACGCCAACAACGCAAGCGTTAGAACGACGGCCCCCAAGCCTCGCAGAAGGATGGGTTGGGAGGACGGCCGAGCAGAACGTCTGGGTAATCTTGTCGCCGATAGAATCATGTGTGACGGGCGTCGACCGTGTAAGATTTCTTCGCGGCAGCGCAAGAGAATCGGCCTCAGGACGACCAGCCGAAGCCTGCCCAGTGATTATAGTGAGTCAGGTTGGTGCAACCCCCCGACTTCGAATGGTTCGTGGAGTAAGCTGCCGACCCGTCGAAGCGTCCATAGGTTGTTTCATCAAAGTTAAACGTCGCGGCCCCGATTCCATTGCATAGAGCGATCGCCGCGACGCCAAGCTCATAAACCAGGAGTGCCTCGAAGTCCCGGTTATAGAATGATTCCGCGCCTTGCAGGGCATACCCGTTAGGGCTGTAGGTTCGGTAGAAATTCTTGTTCGGCGTCCCGGTGTTCGACCATAGGTCCCAGGCGAACTGGTAAGGATTGTAGCGACCGTACAGCCCGGTGCCCGCGGCGCCGTACAACGGCCACTTGAGGTTGGATGTAAACGAAGTTATGGTGATGAGGATGGGATCTATGTAGGCAGACTTCGTATAGTCGGACTTGTATGTAGCACTTGCCCTCACCGTCGAGGTCAGGTGCTTTACCCTCACGGATTTGGAGAAGGATCTCGAAGGCGTGTTTGGATTCGCCGGGGTCAGGCTGTTGAGCGTCGCCAGCGAGGCGGCAGTCAACCCTCCTGATATCAGCTTCTCTTGGCAAGTAGTGGGGTTATATGCAGCTTCTTCCTCAAAGGTCCCAGTTGAACCGGCCGGATAACTCCCAGAGTCGCTGAAACTGCAAGTACCCGCGCTGTCAACCGTGCCCGTTATCGTCTTGGTGGAGGGCGCGATCAGGTTCAAAGACGTCGAGAGCAAATTCCCGTAGACAATCCAGCCTGTCGAAGTGACCGTCACCGGGATTGATGTCGATGAGGGTGGGGAGACGGCACGGGCGGCATCGGCGAATCCCCCTGCAGAGTTTCCGACCCCGAGGGCAACGCAAATTGCGGCAATCATCCAAGACCGACTTCTCAGCCCGATCCTTCTCATGTCGTGAATCCTACCCTGCGGCTAGATTCGATAGCAATGCGTGCTGTAGGGCAGGTGCCCGGGTTCGGCCGACCAAGGGAACGCGAGTTGGGCTGGCCAGCACCAAATCGCCGTCGGGGGTGAGAGTCGAACGTGCGCGTCCTGAGCGCCCTGTCACTCCTGGATCGGACGGTCTGATGTGTGTCGGCGGGGGTCGGTGACCACGAACCACACGCATCCGCCGACCAACAGGACCACGCCGATGGCGAGCCACGGCCATGGGCTCCATTCTTCGACACATTCTTGGCCGTAAGTGCCGAAGGCTCTGCATATCGTCCCAGGCCCCGACCGATTCAAGTACGCCACATAGAAGAGTGGGAGGCTAAGGCCAGATGCGAGACCGGGAATACCACCAATGGCCCTCGGACGGTTCGCGAGGATGATTGTGGCGACCACCGGGAGGACCAACACCAAGGGGTTGATCGTGAACGCTCCCAAGAATCCCAGAGCGTAGGCGGCCCCTGTCGCCGACCAAGCGATGAACCAGGCCCAGCCCCGCTGATCTTGCACCGTGCTGGTCATGGCGCACGAATCCCCTCTCCACCTAGCGGGTGGGATTGTCTCACGCTGCCACCTGCTTGTGAGCTGATTCACTGCTGGAGCAACCACTTAGAACGGGATCATCACCGAAAACGACAGGGGGAAGCTTTCCCAGGAAGGCGGGCGTCGATGGACGGTCTTGATGTCGCTGTCCCGGTTTCCCGGCCGCGCCCGGCCCCGCCCTCCTCCCTTCGCCCCGGCAGGTTGACCGCGATCGAACCCGGGGCTTAGCGTGAGCGGCTATGGGAGTGCAGGAGTGGGATGAGGGCGTAGCCGAGGCCATCGCCGCCGTCCCTTCCTGGGCGGGGCTGGACGCGCACCTCACGCCGATCACCGCCGGTATCACCAACCGGAACTATCGGGTGGACATCGGGGGCGAGTCATTCGTCCTGCGGCTCGCGGGCAAGAACACGGATCTGCTGGGTATCGACCGTGGGGCAGAGCGTGCCGCCGGTGCCGCAGCCGCGGCTGCCGGGGTCGGGCCGGAGATCTTCGCCTACCTCCCCGAACAAGGGGCGCTGATCGCCCGGTTCGTCGGCGGGGATCACGTGTCTGAGGAAGACCTGAGGACCGAACGGATACTCGGGGCGGTGGTGCGTTCGGCGAAAGCCATCCACGCGTGCCCGCCGATACCGTCCACGTTCCCGGTATTCGAGATCGTGATCGACTACGCGCGTATCGCCAGCGAACGCGGGGTGAAGGTTCCCGGCGCCTACGACGACGCGCACGCGTTCGCCGGCTGGATCAAGGGCGCGTTCGATCAAGCCCCGATGCCGCTGACCACCTGCCACGACGATCTCTTGAACGCGAACTTCCTGCTGGAAGGCGACCACTGCTGGATCGTGGACTACGAGTACGCGGGGATGGGCGATCCGTTCTTCGACCTGGGGAACCTCTCGATCAACAACGGCCTGGACGAACCCGCGCAGGAACTGTTGCTGCGCCTGTACTTCGGGGAGGTGCATGACGTCCACCGCGCGCGCCTGGCGCTCATGCGGATCGTGAGTGACTTCCGCGAGGCGATGTGGGGCGTGGTGCAACAAGCGCTGAGCACGCTGGACTTCGACTACGTGGCCTACGCGGATCGTCATTTCGCGCGATTGCTCGCGGGCGCGCAAGACGATCGATTCGGCGCCTGGCTCAACGCGGCGAAGGCGCCGGTGCCTGCGTGAGCGAGTCCTACCGAGCGATCGTCATCGGTGGCGGCGTGGCGGGCGCATCGATCGCGTATCACCTCGCCGCGCTGGGCTGGCAGGACACGCTGCTCCTGGACCGAAACGAACTCACCTCCGGCTCGACGTTCCACTCGGCGGGCCTGGTGGGCCAACTGCGCTCCAGCGTGAGCCTGACGCGGATGATGATGTATTCGGCCGAGCTGTACCGGCGCCTGGAGGAGGAAACCGGCGTCAACGTTGGGTGGCATCAGGTGGGCTCTCTTCGACTGGCCTCCTCGCCCGCCCGCATGCAGGAACTGCAACGCCAGGCAGGGTGGGCCCAGACCTTCGACCTTCCGTTGGACCTGATCTCCACCGAGGAAGCGAACGCGATGTTCCCGCTCTTTCGCCCCGACGGCGTCCTGGGCGCGGCGTTCATCCCCACGGACGGGCACTTGGACCCGACCGGGCTCACGATGGCGCTGGCCGAAGGGGCCAAGCGTCGCGGTGCCCACATCAGGACGGGCTGCCGCGTGACGGCGATCCGCTTGGACGGCGATCGCGTGATCGGGGTGACCACGGACACAGACGGCGATATCGACGCCGACGTGGTGGTGAACGCCGGCGGGATGTACGCCGGGCAGATCGGACACCTGGCCGGCGTCGAGGTCCCCGTGGTCCCGTTCGCGCATCAATACCTCATCACCAAACCGATCGAGGGCGTTCGCGGCGACTTCCCCACCATGCGCGACCCCGACCGGCTGGTCTACTTCCGCGAGGAGGTCGGTGGCCTGGTCATGGGCGGCTACGAACGGAACCCTGCGACCTGGGCGGTCCAGGACGGACCGCCCGCCGACTTCAACCACCAACTGCTCCCCGAGGACTGGGATCGGTTCTCCTCGCTCGCCGAGAATGCGGCGGCGCTGGTTCCGGCGATGGAGACAGCCGAGATCGGCCACATGATCAACGGACCAGAGGCGTTCACTCCCGACGGCGAATTCATCCTCGGCGAGTCCGACGTCCGCGGATTCTTCGTCGCGGCCGGGTTTTGCGCGCATGGGATCGCGGGCGCGGGCGGCATCGGCAAGGTCATGGCTGAGTGGGTCATCGACGGCGAACCCGAGTACGACCTGTGGAAGATGGACATCAGACGGTTCGGTCCGCAGTACCGATCGCGCGGCTATTCCCGTGCGCGCGCGGTCGAGGTCTACGAGCACTACTACGACATCCACTACCCCGGCGAGGAGAAGTTGGCGGGCCGGCCACTGCGGATGTCGCCAACGTACTCTCGGCTGGCCGAACTGGGTGCGGTGTTCGGAGAGAAGTCTGGCTGGGAGCGCGCCAACTGGTTCGTCTCGAACGAGGATCCGGCGCATGAGGGCCTACGGCCCCATGGGTGGGCAGGCGAACATTGGTCTACCGCGATCGTGACCGAGCATCTCGCCTGTAGGCAACGTGTCGCGCTGTTCGACGAATCGAGCTTCGCGAAGATCTCCGTGGAAGGTCCGGGCGCCGCCGCATTCCTCCAGCGGCTCTGCGCGAACCACATGGACCGTTCGCCGGGCACGGTCATCTACACGCAGCTCCTGAACCCGCGTGGCGGGATCGAGTGCGACCTCACCGCCACGCGCCTGGCGCCGACGAAGTACCTCCTGGTGACCGGTACCGCCTTCGGCGCCCACGACCTGAGCTGGATCCGCCGGCAGGTCGGACCGGGCGATGACGTTCGCGTGGATGACGTGACTTCTTCGCGTGGATGTCTGGGACTGTGGGGTCCTCGCGCGCGCGATGTGCTGGCCAGCGTGACACGCGATGATGTCTCCGCCGACGCCTTCGGGTTCATGACTGCACGAGAGATCACCGTCGGCGATGTCCCTTGCCTGGCCCTCCGAGTGACCTATGTGGGCGAACTCGGGTGGGAGTTCTACCCGGCCACCGAGTACACGTCCGCGTTGTGGGACACGCTCTTCCCCGCCGGAGCGGCGCATGGCCTAGTTCCGGCGGGGTACCGCGCCATCGACACGCTGCGGGTGGAGAAGGGGTACCGGGCGTGGGGCTCGGACATCACGCCGGAGGAATCACCGCTGGAGGCAGGCTTGGGGTTCGCTGTTCGGATGGACCAACCCGGCTTCATCGGGAATGAGGCGTTGGAGCACCAGCAAGGAGAGGGGCTCACGAGGGTGCTCGCATGTCTTTCGCTGAACGATCCGCGCGCGATGACGCTGGGCAACGAGCCCGTGTTCCACAACGGAGCGGTCGTGAGTCGCGTCACCAGCGGCGGGATCGGCTACGCGGTTGGGACGTCCATCGCGTTCGCGTATATGCCGCCCGGCCTCAGCGAACCCGGCACGCCATGCGAGGTGGAGGTCTTCGGCGAACGGGTGGCCGCGCTGGTCACCGAGTCTCCGCTCTGGGATCCCAGCGGCGAACGGATCCGCGCCTAGCCCGCAGTCGACGAACGGCTCAGGGCCGGCCCCGCCGCGGGTGGGCTGCCTCGTACGCCTGCTGCGCGGGACCGGGCACGTCTTCGCCCACGAAGATCGACCCGTTCCAGTAGGCTTCCAGCCGCTTGTTCTTCAGCCCTTTGAGATCCAGGTGAAGTTCTTCGGGCAGGGCCAGGCGGCCGAAATCATGGTGGAGCGTGATGCCCGCGTCCTCCGTCGGCTTGAACCGATGCGGTCGCCGCGAACTCCGCGTAAAACTGGACTTCTTGCTGGCACGCGGCGGTTCACAATGGGCTTCCAGCCACACGTAGGAGCCGACCGGCCCGCGGCGAGGGTCCAGCCACACCCACACGGCACCACCGTGGTCGGCGATGTACTCCGCAACCTTCGGCGTCGCGATGATCTTCATGCGCTCATGCCTCCACACTGGGGGGCGTGGAGGCGGCGGGCGGGCGGCCGCCGCCCCACACGTCCTTACGACATAGCGGGTGCGATATCGCTGAGATCCTCCCCCGGCGGGATCGCCGGCGTGAAGGGTTTCTTCTGCTGGACCGCGAAGTAGTAGATGGCACCGACCACCACCACGACGACCATCACCAGCTCGATGAGCGGGATCTTGTTAAGGAACCCGACATGGAAGTTGACCAATTGTTTCCCCTGCACAAGGTAATCGGATTGCTGTGCCGTCGGGTTGGTAAAGATCCGGAGCCGGTCGAAAGGCCATGCCGTGTTCCCCTTCACGAACCACAGCAGGTTGACCAACATGGCCCCGCCCCACACGAGCGCAGCGGTGTTGATCGCCTTGCCCGCCTTCCCGAGTTTGAATGGAGCATCGGTCCGTGGCCAGCCCTTGACGCGGGCTCGCATCGAGGCCAAGTTCCCCATGAGGTAGCTGAGGTAGATCATCGCCGTCGCCGCCACCGCGATGATCGTGGCTCCGGCGAACTGCAAGAACGGGATGGCCGACAGCAACCCCACGGCGATACACGCGCCGATCGGCGTGTGGAACTTGGGGCTCACTTTCGACATCCAGCCGGAGACCGGCAACTGGTTGTCCCTTGCCATCCCGAACGCCAACCTGATGGTCGACGTCATGATCGACATGCAGCAGACGAAGATGGCCGCAGACACGATGAGCAGATAGGTCGTCGCCACCCACTGTCGCATGACGGCCTCGATGACCTGCGGGACTCCGAGTAGCCCCCCTTGGAAGTCCTTGAAGCTCGGAATCGCCATAAGTGTGCCCACGAGGAAGATCGCACCGATGACGAACGCTCCGATCACCGATCCGATCACCGCCTTTGGCGCTTCAGCGCGCGGGTTCCTCGTCTCCTCTGCCAACGTCGACGCCGTGTCGAAGCCGAAGATCACGTAGAGACTCATCGCCATACCCGTGAGGAATAGCGGCAACGTGAGCTTCGAGATGCCCGCGTCGAAGACGACGTTAACGCCCTGGTTGTTGTGCACGATGGCCAAGATCAGCGCGAACACCACCATGCCCAGGATTTCGAAGATCACCCCCGTGTTGTTCACGATGGCGACGAGCTTGACTCCGTAGATATTGAGCACTGTGATGAGGAACAACGTGATGGCCGCTACAAGGAGCTGCGAGTGACTCCCGAGTCCCGTGTTGAAGTGCGTACCAAACATGTTGTTGAGCGCGGGGAGGAGAGCGATAGGCAAGGTCGCACACACGGACGCCACCGTCAGGACGCCAGCGAACAGATATATCCAGCCTGAAAACCAGGCGTATTTGCGGCCGGACAGGTACTTGGTCCACTGGAACACCGACCCCGCTACAGGAAAGTGGCTCGAAAGTTCAGCGAAGTTCAATGCGACGAACATCTGACCGATGGCCACCACCGGCCAGGTCCAGAAGAGCCAGCCCCCAACGGCTGCCAGTCCTAGGAAGTAGAGCGTGAAGATACCCGTTGATGGCGAGATGTAGCTGAATGCCACCGCGAACGAACTGAAAGTGCCGAGTTCGCGCTTCAGTTCTTGCGCGTACCCGAACTTCGCCAGGTCCGCGGTGTCCCGCTCCGCCTGGCTGCCTCCCGTTCCTGTGCCTGGGTCGTCCGGTGCCATACTTCCCCCCTCACCTCAGATGGTCGCTAGGAGTCCTAGCACGAAGAAGCCGTGGTACCTCAGATCTGTGCGAGTGTCCGCTTCCGGAGCCCGGAACGCAAGCTATTGGGCAGGCGAGCGACGGCGGCGGCGCAACGTGGGGGTTTCCTCTTGGTACACAACCCACATGACCACGGCGGCTGCAGCCAGGCTGGCGAGAGGGATCGGGGCGTGGAGGAACGCGAGGATCACTCCCCCGTTCGGTACGACCATCCAGGCGCCCCCCTGTACATCGGCGAGTGTTGGCCGCCAATCGTCGGGGGTGGTGTTGTGATCCCCCTGCGTCACGAACCCCGTGGCGGGCGAACCACCGATGATCCTGTGGATAACCGTGAGACCGGCCCCGACATCGCCCTCGGGAACGTGGTACGCGATGATGTCGCCGACGGCGTAGGAGCTCTGGCGATGTGCGATCACCAGATCGCCGGTGTGAAAGGTGGGAACCATGCTGACTCCCTGCACCATCACGAAGCTCGCAGGCCCACCCATCCGGGTCGGCCGAAGCGTGAGCATCCACCCCAGCGCGGCGATCGAGAACACCACCGCGAACACGATGTTGCCCAGCCTCTTTCGACGCCGGCGCTCCTCGCTGATCGGCCGCTCAGCGGAGCGCCCCACCGGAGCAGCGTCGATGAACCCGAAGTCTCTCGCGGTCCTCATTTCGAGTAGCTCACCACCAGTTGCGGTGCCTGCGCCACGGAGGCGGCGTCGGAGGTTCCAAAGGTGTTCGTCCGGGCCGTTGCTGAGGCGCTCTCCACGTCATCCCTGATCATCCAGCCGTTGTTGGTCATCGTCCCCGCGACGAACTTCACCACGTCGGCGGTCACGTTCCAGCTGACGTATTGCGCGGCAGCCGAGTAGGTGCATACCGCCGCCCCAACGTTGACCCCATCGGTTCTAGTCCCCGACGCCGGGTTGTTCAGCGTGGTGCCGAACGGCTGGTTGTTCCACTTGACGGCGGTCTCCGTCCACGCCGCGGTCACAGGGAAGATGTCCTCGGTCCGGCACGCGGTCGCGATCGCGGTGACCCATAACCTGAGCGTGGCGTTCGTGACGGTCGCGGTGCTGGGGATGGCCGGACTGCACTTCGAGAGGTCGAAGGTCATGTAGGACCGCTGATTCAGGGTCGTAGTGCTCTTGGAAGCGACCAGCATGGTCGTCGCACCTCCAAAGTTGGTCGTGGCGGCCGCCTGATTAACGTAGGACTCGATCATCGAGGTGCTGGCCGCGATGGTGCCGCTCAGGACGCAGCTACGATAGACCGTGAGGTTCGCGGAGTTGACCGTCATCGCGCCCGCGAACCCCGCCTGGACCTGGATCGCCGACACGAACCACGCCGCGGTGAGGAGGAGCGCGCCTGCCCGCACGCTCCTCCGGATCGCCCGGGAGTCCCCCGGCCTAGGGCCCTGTGATCGTGACATCGATCTGATCCGAATCCTTCATCGCGACTCCGGCGGCAAGTGCCACCGTCATCGATCCGCCGCCGCCGGGTACGGCGGCGGTCCCGGTGCTGTTGGCCGTTCCGTTGTTCACCGTCACCGAGAGCGTTCCCGCCGCACACGCGGCTGCGATCCCGCTGATGGCGACGCTGGTCACGTTGCCGGCGGTCAGGACCTGCAGCACCGTGACGCCATCCGTGTCGCACTTCGCCACGGCCGACGTGCCGGCCCCCAGCTCATTGGAGGCTGTCGAGAGACTCGATGCGTGGCCCACCGTCGCGAAGAGAGCGGCGGCCAGCAGGGCCGCCGCTCCGACGATGGTGCCTGTCGTCTTGCGTCGCATGGTCTGGTCTCCTTACGCGGAGGCGGCCCCTTCGGGGCCGCCTCCGGCTGGGAGGTTCCTTATCCGCTGATCACGATATGGACGCCGAAGACGCTGGCGGCCGAGACACCGGTGAACGTGAACGCTTGGGTGGTTGCAACACCTGTGGGAAGGGTCGCCGTCTGCTCGCCCAGCGAG
>JAYVBZ010000088.1:0-8071 GCA_043750215.1 Actinomycetota bacterium | reverse complement strand
CAGGACCTCGTCTCGGTCGATCTTCACGACCTCTCCGTCGACGATGTCTCCGTCGTTGAAATCGCGGAATGAAGCCTCCATCGCCGCGATCAGTTCTTCCGGCGTAAGGTCCCGTTCGTGAACAACCGTGGCTGCCGGTGTCTCGGCGGCGGGGGCCTCGATGATCTCGTTCACTTCTGTTGCGGGCACATCCGTGCCTGCAGTGGTCTCTACATCACTCATGGCGGTGGTTCTCCTCACTGACCTGCGGGACTCACCGACTCGCGGCTTTGGATTTGCGAGCGGCGCAGGAGCCCTGCAGCCAGTGATGATGGTAGGTGACCAGCGGAGACGCCGTCAACGCCGCCACAGGAAGCCCGATCACGAGGGTGGCGAGGTCAGTGGCCTTGCGGTATGGCCTCAGCCCAGTTCGGGCCCCAGCCGATGTCGGCCTGCAGGGGCACGTCCAGCTCGATGGCGTGCTCCATGCGCTCCTTGATGACCTCGGCGGCCTCTTTGACATTGGCTTCGGGGACCTCGAAGACAAGCTCGTCATGCACATTCAGGAGGATGTGGCAGTCAAGCTCCCGGCGTTCCCCAAGGGCGACGTCCACCGCGATCATCGCCACCTTGAACACGTCCGACGCGCTGCCTTGGATGGGGGCGTTGAGCGCCTGGCGTCGACCGAGGTCTCGGATCCGTGGATTGGCGGCTTGCAGTTCGGGGATATAGCGGCGTCGGCCCAGGAGGGTCTCGGTGAAGCCCTCGACGGTAGCCCGGTCGACCTGCGCATCCAGGTAGGACTTGATACCGGGGAACCCCTCGAAGTAGCCCTCCATGATCTCCTGCGCCTCGTCGGGCGCGATGTCCAGGCGCGTCGCGAGGCCCCAGGCATTCATCCCGTAGGCAAGTCCATAGTTCACGGCCTTTGCACGGCGACGTAACTCGGGGTCGACCGCGTCGAGTGGGAGTCCGAACACCTTCGCCGCGGTGGCCGCGTGGATATCCTGCCCGGTCTCAAACGCGGTACGCAGCCCTTCGTCCCCGGACAGGTGCGCGAGGATCCGGAGTTCGATCTGCGAGTAGTCCACGGCCAACAGCACGTGGCCGCGTTCTCCTGCCACGAACGCTCTGCGGATCTGACGGCCCAGCTCGCTCCGCACGGGGATGTTCTGCAGGTTCGGATTCGAACTGCTGAGACGCCCCGTGGCGGCGACCGTCTGGTTGAACGAGGTGTGAACCCTGCCGTCCCGTGGGTCCACCAGCTTTGGAAGTGCCTCGATGTAGGTGGAGTTCAGCTTGTCCAGCTCTCGCCAACCGAGCAGGTCGTCCACGATCGGGTGGGCCTCGCGCAGTTTCTCCAGGACGCTCGCGTCGGTCGAGAGTTCGCCTTTCGGTGTCTTCTTTCCCGGTTGGAGGCCGAGCTTGTCGTAGAGGATCTTCCGGAGCTGAGGCGGCGAGTTCAGGTTGAAGTCCTCGCCGGCCTGCTGGTAGATCTTGGCCCGCAGGGTCGCCATCCGATCCCTGACGGACTCCCCCATCTCCGCCAGGTAGTCGATATCCAGCGCGATCCCTCGGGCTTCCATCTTGGCCAACACCGAGCTCAGCGGCAGTTCGACGGTCCGGTACAGCTCACGCAGCCCCGCACTGTCGATCCGCTCTTCCATCACCGGAGCAAGGAGCGCGACGGCAGCAGCCGAGGCCGCGGTGAGCCGCCAAGGACCCTCGACGAACAACTGTCCTTCGTTCGCTACGTCAACGGGTCCAAGCACGTCCCCGCCAAGGTACTGGAGGGAGAGCTCCGAAAGGCTGTACGCGGCGGCGGACGCGTCAAGGAGGTACCCCGCCAGGATGGCGTCGAACGCCACACCCGACAGCGTGCCGCCAGCAGAGATGACGGCTCGCTCCAGCGACTTCGCATCGGCGGTGAGCTTGGGCGCTGCCGGATCGGACAGGAAGCCCTGGAGCGCCGCGATGCCGTCCATCGGTGCGAACGAGGCGGTGGCGCCTCCCTTGGAGACAGCCGCGCCGGTCACCTTTCCGGCGTCGGTCTGCAGCTGCAGGGCGATCCGTTCGGTGGAACCGACGAGCTTCAGCAGACCCTCCACCTCGGTCAGCGACAGTTCGACATCCAGTGTCTGAGTTGGGGAACCGACACCGCGCCCAAGCTCCATCAGCCGGTCGAAGAGGGTCTTGAACTCGAGCGAAAGGAAGAGCCGGCGGACCTCGTCCGGATCCCACTCCCCCATGACGCAGTCTTCGACCTGGACGGGCAGGTCAACGTCGATCACGATCCGAGCGAGCTCCTTGTTGAGGCCAAGGCGGTCCCCGTGGGCGAGGACGTTCTCCTTGAGCCTGCCCTTGAGTTCGTCGGTGTGGGCGAGCAATCCCTCGACGCTGCCGTACTGCTGGACCAGCTTGGCGGCCGTCTTCTCACCCACCCCCGGCACCCCGGGGATGTTGTCCGAGGGATCCCCCTTGAGGGCCACGTACTCCAGGTACTTGGACGGCGGGATCCCGTATTTCTCTTCGACGGCAGCCTCATCGAACCAGTCCATATCGCTGATCCCGCGGCGGTTGTAGAGGACCCGGACGCCGGGACGCACCAACTGGAAGAAGTCCCTGTCGCCGGTCACGATGGTCGCCTCCCAGCCCGCCTCGGCAGCCCGGAGCGCCAGCGTGCCCAGCGCGTCGTCCGCCTCGTGACCTTCCATCCTGATGACGGGGATCTTCAGGGCATCCAGCACTTCGGTCACCAGACCAAGCTGGGACGAGAAATCTACGGGAGTCTCGGCCCGGCCTGCCTTGTACTCGGAGTCCATCTCCAACCGGATGGTGGGTGCACCCATGTCGAACGCCACCGCGATCCCGTCCGGATGCTCGTCGCCCAGGAGCTTGATCAGCATGGAGGTGAATCCGTACACCGCGTTGGTGATCTGGCCGGTGGAGGTGGCAAGGGTCGGTGGCAAAGCGAAGAACGCCCGATACGCCAGCGAATGTCCGTCCAGGAGGAACAGTCGGCGGGGGTTTCCGAGCGTCACGGCGCGTATCCTACGCTCCGGCACCGACGCCTCCGGGCCACGCTCAGAGGTGGCCGGAGGGGTTCTTTGTCATAAATCCGACCTTCTAGATAGGATTCACTCGATGGGCGCCGCACTTCTGATCACGCTCCGCGAGGGCATCGAGGCTGCCCTCATCGTCTCCATCCTCCTCGCCTATCTCCGCCAGCTGGGCCGGATGGACCGCGCCCGTTCGATCCTGTGGGGGGTCGTCGGGGCCATCCTCGTGAGTGTGGCGGTCGCCGGAGTGCTGTTCGCCCTGGCGGCCGAGTTCAGTGGGATCGGCGAGCAGATCTTCGAGGGCCTCACATCTCTTCTGGCCGTATGCGTGCTTACGTGGATGATCTTCTGGATGCGCCGCCAAGGCGGCAAGGTGAAGGGTGAGATCCAGCACAAGGTCGACGGCGCGCTTGCCGGTGGCGGCCTTGCCATGGGTGCAGTGGCCTTCGCCGTGGTGGTTCGCGAAGGGATAGAGACGGCCCTATTCCTGTTCAGCGCGACACAAGCGACCCAAGGAACGGGGGGGGCGATCCCCGGCGTGCTGGGTGGCGTGACCGGACTGAGCATCGCCGCGGCCCTGGGGTATCTCCTGTTCAAGGGGAGCGTGAAGCTCAACCTCAGGAGCTTCTTCACCTACACCGGTGCCATCGTGCTGGTCGTCTCCGCGGGTCTCTTCGCCTTCTCGATGAGCGAGCTCCAGGAAGCTGGGATCCTCCCCGGCTTCGGCGCGAAAGCATTCGATCTCACGCGCTCGCTGCCCGACGCTTCGGGGCTCGGGTCTGTGCTTCACGCCTTGCTCGGCTACCAATCGAACCCAACCTGGCTGGCCGTCGGCGCTTGGTTCGGGTACCTGGTGGTGTTCGGTTCCTACTTCTTCCGATCACATCCGCCGGTGATGACGGAAGCGCGCGTACCTGCCGACACCGCTTCCAACGCAGCCTCGTAGACGGCCGCTGTTAAACGTCCACCTGTCGCCTGTCACTCTTTATTCGTGAACCCTGCAGCGCCCTCACCTGCGATGCTGCTTGAAAGCAGCTGTATCGCAGGTGTTCACCGGAAGTTGACAGCCCTCAACCTCGCGTTTATCGTTCGCTCCGGTCCACAGGAGCACCTGCACCGGCAACGGATCGGGCGCAACTGGGGACCGCGGTCTGACGGGCCGCGACGCCGAGTAGAAAACGATCGCATATGGGGAAGGTGCGATCGGATCCAAAGGCGGCGCGGCCCGTCTTTCCCTTTTGCGGGTTCGCGCGCGACCGATCCGATGCCACCCCTCTAGCCCGACGGCGAGGGGATGGGTATCGGTGAATACGACGGCGGAAGCAGCGACGGAGGCACCGTCGGGATCGAGGACGGGCCATGCCCCCGGATGACGATCACTCCGGTCATCCCCATGGACGCGTGATAGCGGCAATAGAACGTGTAGACGCCGGGTCCGCCGAGTTCGCGCCCGAGGTCCTTGATCCGGAATCCTTCCCCCGGCGTGATGTCCCTGGAGAACTGCAGCCCTGGGATGGTGACGTTGTGCCGCACCTGCCCTTGGTTCGTCCACAAGACGGTTCGGTCGGGCATGAGCGGCAGGGAGGGGTGGGTGTCGTGGAAGTGATAATCGATCGCCGTGATGCCGTAGGGCACCGACGGGTCATCCGGCTCTTGAACGATGGGAGGCGGCTGGAGCCTGGGCGGCTGGGGTGTCGACGTGCTGGTGCTACACGCCACGAAGAGCAGTCCGAAGACGACGAGGAGGATGCTCCGCAGACCCCTCATAGGATCTGGGAGAAGAACTGCTTCAGCCGCTCCGACTGGGGGTTCTGGAACACCGCCCTGGGGTCCCCGTCCTCCACGATGACTCCGCCGTCCATGAAGAGCATCCTGGTTCCGACCTCCCGGGCGAACCCCATCTCGTGGGTGACAACCATCATCGTCATCCCGTCGGCGGCCAGGTCCTTCATCACCTGGAGCACCTCCCCCACCAACTCGGGGTCCAGCGCGCTGGTGACCTCGTCGAAGAGCATCAACCGCGGCTTCATCGCCAGCGCGCGAGCGATGGCGACCCGCTGCTGCTGCCCGCCGGAGAGCTGCCCCGGGTAGGCATCGGCCTTCTCGGCCAGTTTGACCCTCGTCAGCTGTTCCATCGCCCGCTCCTTGGCTTCGGCGGGAGATAACCGGAGGACCTTCTCGAGCGGCAACGTGATGTTCCGCAGAGCGGTCTTATGCGGGAACAGGTTGAACGCTTGAAACACGATCCCGATATGGGTTCGGACCTCATTCAGGTCGGTCCGGATATCGATGATGTCGTTCCCCTCGAACCAAACCCTGCCTTGGCTCGGGAGTTCAAGAAGGTTCACACATCGAAGGAGCGTGGACTTCCCCGAGCCTGAGGGGCCAACAACCACCTGGACCTCTCCCGGGTCCAGCGCGAGATCTATCCCTCGCAGGACGTGATTGTCTCCGAACCACTTGTGGATCCCTTCGAGCCGTACGACCGATCCGTCTTCGTTCGGCATCAGTTCGCTCCGGTCACGGTAACCAGCCCGGAGCGCAAGCGGCGCTCAACGGCGTTCACGATCCTGATCATCGGGAGGGTGATGATCAGATATCCGATGGCTGCCGCGACGAAGTACGTCGCGCCGTAGGTGTCGCTATATCCTTGCGACGCCCCGTTGAAGAGGTCCAGGCGTGTGAGGGGGAGGCCCAGGATCAGCACAAGCGAGGTATCTTTGATGAGGATGACGTACTCGTTGAGCAGCGGCGGGATCACGCGCCTCAACGCCTGCGGCACGATCGAATACCGCATCGCCTGCAGGTAGCTGAAGCCCAGGGACCGGGCCGCCTCCATCTGGCCACGTTCTATCGACTGGATCCCGGCTCGGAACACCTCTGCGGTGTAGGCGCCTGCGTTGAGTCCGAACACGACGATCGCCACAACGAACGGGCTCTGATGGAGCTGAAGGCCGTTGTTGACGCCGAAGTATCCGATCGAGAGCTGGACCAGCAGCGGGGTCCCTCGGAACACGTTGATGTAGATGCGGGCCGGAGCCCTGACGGCCGTTCGCTTCGAGATGGTGAGCAGCGCGAGCGCCAACCCCAGGACGATGCCGAGCAGTTCAGACGCCAACGCCAGGTACAGCGTGATGACCATGCCGCGGAAGAGGTAGGTCCTGTCCTGCTTCAGGACTTCTAGGTTCATATACGAAGTGATGGACCTCTCCGGGCCGGAGCGAATGGCCCACAGGATGAGGACCCCGAAGACGATCGCCTGGATGCCGAATACCGCACCGACCACCGTGCGGTTCCTTCGGCGCCGCGTTTCCATCCGCCGATACGTCCCCACTCCTGCGATCACGGCGATCAGCCCAGCCCCGATCGCGAAGAGGAGCACCCCGGTCTGCGCCGGAGACAACAGACCCTCCAAGATGTGGCACATCCCTGGAGCCCCTTTGTTTCCCGTTGGCAGGGCAGGGGGGATGGCGGCCTTGAACGGGATGATGCCCCGGGATATGCAGCGTGTGGTGACCGTGCGAGGGCCGAAAGCGAACGCCGTCTGGACGGCAACGATGCCGATCGTGAGGACCGCCATGGAGGCGAACCCGATCGCGAGCACTGCGCTGGAGAAGGGAGACCCGCTCCCCTGCGTGTCCGGGGCCTCTGTGCTCAGTTCTTGGGAGTCAGCCGCCATCAGTCACCGACCCTCGGAGGGACGCTGGGCGCGGCGGCCGATGCCGCCGCACCCTAACCATCCTCTGGTTAGCTGGCCGGCGCCGCCGCGTATTCCGCCGGAACAGGTGTGCCGGGGAAGTACTTGTCGAAGATCGTGGCGTATTCACCATCGGCGATGACCTGCATGAGCCCGTCGTTCCATGCCGTCACGAGCGCAGTGTTCGTCGGTGCGAAGGCGAAGGAATACTTCTCGTTCGTCTCGATGGCGGCGACGACTTTCACGTCGGTCAAGGTCGCGGCGATCGCGTAGGACGAGGACTCGTCGTTGATGATCCCGGTGAGATTGCCGGCGCTGAGATCGCGGAACGCGTCGGTCGCACTCGTGTAGGAACGGACCTCGACACCCTTGGACTGCAGGTTATCCACTGCCCAATGGAATCCGGTCGTGCCCTTCTGAACCCCGACAGAGTCTCCCGACCCCAGCTGGTCGGGAGAGGTGATATCCGGAGAGTTGACTGGGTTCACCGCAAGCGACTGGCGCGAGTTGAAGTAGTAGTCGGAGAACGAGACCACCTGTGCCCGGTCGGCCCCGGTCTTCCCCGTGGCCGTCACGGCCGCCGCTACGACATCGAAGTTCCCTTGTGCAACGGAGGTGAAGATCGTGTTGAAGTTCGCCTTCTGCCAGGCAACATGATTCTTGTCATAGCCGAGCTTCGCCGCGATGGCATCGGTAAGCTCGACGTCGAACCCGGTGGGGTTTGGTCCCTTGACCGTCTCGAACGGCGCATAGTCCAAGCACGACCCAACCGTGATGAAGCCGGGCTTGAGCGTCGTGAGTTGGGCGGGCGCTTGGGTGGTCGGGGCGGCACTGGGCGAGGCGCCCGTGCTGGAGGCGTTGGAGCAGGAGGCCAGCAGCGTCAGCGCGGCTGCGGCGACGAGCAGGCCTCGTAGTCGTGAATCTCGCATATTCCTCCTAAGGCTGGAGAGCGCGCCGACGCGCCCCACCGGGGGACTATATGCCCAGTCTGGAACCTGAGCAACGCGGCGGCGCCACTTCGTGAGGGTCAGTGGCCGACTTCGTCCGGGACGATCGTGCCGGGGAACCATTTCGTCCACAGGAGGGCGTAGCGTCCGGTCTGGAGGAGGTGCCCCACGGCCCCGTCTACGGCTCCCAGCAGCTCCGTTCCTGATCCGGACGTGACCAGGACGTCGTGGGCGCCTGAGTCGAACGACGCCGCAACGCTCAGGCGGGGTCTGCGTTCGATGCCCGCCCATGCGCCGAACTCGGTGTCGACCACGGCGCGCACATCCCCTCGGGCCAGGGCGTCATACGCGTCAGCTGCGCGCGCGTACCGGCGTACCTTCGCGCCGGG
>JAYVBZ010000087.1:0-12841 GCA_043750215.1 Actinomycetota bacterium | reverse complement strand
CAGCAGGCGTTCGTCGCCGATCATGATCGGCACGATCGGATGTTCGCCCGGCAGAACGTCCAGGCTCGAGTCCGCGATCAGCTCCCGGAACAGCGTCGTGTTCCGTACTAGTCGCTCCCGCAGCTCCGTGGACGCGGACAGCAGTTCGATGGCCCGCAGTGACGCCCCTGCGACCGCCGGGGTGATGCTGTTCGAAAACAGGTAGGGGCGCGATCGTTGCCGCATCAGTTCCACGATCTCTCGTCGACCGCTCATGTACCCGCCGCCACCGCCCCCCAGTGCCTTGCCGAGAGTCCCCGTGAGGATGTCTATCCGCTCGGTCACGCCGTGGTGCTCTGGGGTGCCGCGACCGCGCGTCCCCAACACCCCGACGCCGTGGGAGTCGTCGACCATGATCATCGCGCCATAGCGCTCTGCCAGATCGCATATCGCGGGCAGATCCGCGATCACTCCGTCCATCGAGAACACACCGTCGGTCGCGATCAGCGTACGCCGGGCGCCAGAGGAGTCCTTCAGGCACCGCTCGAGTTCCTCCATGTCGCCGTTGGCGTAGCGGAAGCGCCGCGCCTTGCTGAGCCGGATCCCGTCGATGATGCTCGCGTGGTTCAGCGCGTCGGAGATCACCGCGTCGCCTTCGGTGAGGAGCGTCTCGAACAGTCCTCCGTTCGCGTCGAAGCATGAGGGGTAGAGGATGGTGTCCTCGGTCTGAAGGAACGTGGTCAGCGCCGCCTCCAGATCCTTGTGCAGCTGCTGGGTGCCGCAGATGAACCGAACCGAAGCGACCCCGAACCCCCAGCGGTCGAGCGCCTCGCGGGCGGCCGCGACGATCTCGGGGTGGTTCGCCAAACCCAGGTAATCGTTCGCGCAGATGTTGACGATCTGTTCTCCCTCGCGCCCGGCCATCCCCACATGCGCGCCTTGCGCCGTCGTGAGGACCCGCTCGGACTTGTAGGTGCCCGCCTGCCTCATCGCGGCCACCTCACCATCGAGCTGTGTGCGCACGTCCTCGATCATGGTTCCTCCCGCCAGTACAAGAGCACCTTGCTCGCCTCGCCCGAACGCGCGGCCTCGAACGCTTCCTCGAACTTCGTGTAGTGGAAGCGGTGCGTGATCACGGGAGCGACATCCAGACCCGATTGCAGCATCACGGTCATCATGTACCAGGTCTCATACATCTCACGGCCGTACACACCCTTGATGGTGATCATGTCGTGGATCACCGAGTTCCAGTCGATCGAGAACGGGTGGTCCGGCAGGCCGAGTAGCGCGATCTTCCCACCGTGACACATGTTCGCGAGCATGTCGTGCATCGCGTCCGGGTTGCCGCTCATCTCCAGCCCGACGTCGAAGCCTTCCCGCATGTCCAGGTCGCGCTGGACGTCTGCGAGAGAGGTCGTGCGGATATCGACAGCTCGAGTGGCCCCCAATCCTTCCGCGAGCGCGAGCCGGTGCGGATTGACGTCTGTCACCACCACATATCGCGCACCGGCGTGGCGCATGACCGCGCACGCCATCAGCCCGATCGGTCCAGCCCCCGTGATGAGCACGTCCTCACCCAGCACCGGGAACTGCAGCGCCGAGTGAACGGCGTTGCCGAACGGGTCGAAGATCGCGGCCACATCCCGATCGATCGCCGGATCATGGTGCCAGACGTTGGTCATCGGTAGCGCGATGTACTCCGCGAATGCGCCGGCCCGGTCTACGCCGACGCTGGAGGTCTGCGCGCAGAGATGGCGCCGCCCGGCCATGCAGTTGCGGCAGCGCCCACACACGACGTGTCCCTCGCCCGAGATCAACTCGCCCGGGTGAAAGTCGGCGACGTTGGAGCCAACCTCGACCACCTCCCCGACGAACTCGTGCCCGAGCACGAGCGGCAGCCGAACCGCACCCTGCGCCCACTCGTTCCAGTCGGCGATGTGCAGGTCCGTGCCGCATATCCCCGTGCGCTCTACCCGGATCAACAGATCGTTGATACCGATGGTGGGCACGGGGACCCTGGTCAAGGCGAGTCCTGGTCCTGCGGTCGGCTTCGTCAGCGCGTCCATCGAAGGGGAACTCACCATGGTGTTCATCCTAGATGCACGGGGCACCGGGCCATGTCTTCAGAACGCTGATGAACGCGAACGGGCCGGGCCTTTACGGCCCGGCCCGTTCGATTGCTATCGCCTCACGAGCGTTTCCGCCTCTGGCGAGGCTTCGTCCGGTAGACCAGCCGGAAGCTGTGAGGTCGGTGAACTGGTTCGGATTCTGCCGGTCACCCGGCGAGCGGAAGGGGTAGCTGCCCCCGTCCGCGAGGGACGGCTCAGCAGCCAGTCACCTCGAGGGTCTCGGGCTGTTCATGCAAGCTGGACCACCTCCTTCCTCTCGTGCCGCACATGGTGCGTCACTGCCGGCAGGAAGGCAAGAACAGTTCGCAGTTGATGAGACACGTGGCGCTTCATTTGACTCTGCTTGGCGGGCTGACTAGGTTGCGAACGCGACGATCTGATATCCCCCACCCCCGCCTAGGAGGCCCCCTCATTCGCCGCCGCGCTCCCGTCATCCTTGTCGTCAGCGTCCTGGTGCTCGCCGGGTTCGCGGTGGGCGCGCTCCGCAGCCCATCACGATCGACGGGCTCTCGCGCGGACGCTCCCGGTCAGCAAGCGCGCGCAGAGGGAAGCGGCAACCCGGACGTCCAGGGGCAGGCAGAGATGACGGCCGAGCATCTCCAAGCCGCAGCCCAAGCGAAGAACGACGGGACTTTCGGCGTCGCGTCACGGATCCCCCATCGCGCGGCCCCCGGTTGGACAGGAGAGGCAGTCTTCGATCCGAACACGGACGAGTGGGAGCCTGCGGTCGCCGCGGACCCGAAGGCCCCCTACGTCTACATGGTCGCCACACACTTCGGCGCGAAGCCGTGTTCGGGTAACTGCCCGGTGCCGTGGATGGCCTTGCGCACCTCGAAGGACGGGGGGAAGACGTTCGGCAAGGCCCAGGTCCTGTGTGCATGCAAAGGGTCCTGGCAGTACGACCCGATCATCGAGGTCGTGAAGCGCACCGGGGTGGTGTATGCCGCGTACCTCAACGGTTTCAACACCGTCTTCGTAAAGTCGACCGATCACGGCAAGACGTGGAACCAACCGGTGGACACCTTCGGCAATGTCTCTTGGACGGACAAGCCGGCACTCACGACGTCGGCGAACGGCCGCGATGTGTACATCTCGTTCAACGGACCGACGGGCGGCGACCCATGGATGGCGGTGTCGCACGACTTCGGCGCCACCTGGACGCAGACGAAGATCGACGATTCGGCCCGGTACTACTTCGCCTACGACGCGGCCGTGCTACCGGACGGCACCGTGATCTTCTCCGAGGGCAGCATCGACTATTCAGGCCCGGGTACTACTGCGGTGGGCATGGTTCAGCAGCGCGCGTTCGTGTCGAAGGACCACGGTGCCACCTGGACGAACGTGCTCGTCGACACCGTGCCGATCGGCGAACCGTGCACGGCCGCGGGATGCACCTCGGACTTCTACCTCGGCCACAGTGGGGTGAGCACCGACGCGAACGGCACGCTGTCATACGTCTACGACGGCGCGACCGTGGACCAGGGACCGCAGCGGATCTGGGTCAGGCGCTCCACGGACGACGGACTCACGTGGGGTTCGCGCACGGCGCTGTCGGTCGCCGGTGAAGAGGCGACGAGCCCGACGGTCGAAGCCACCGGGAACGGCGACATCCGCGTCTGGTACATGCAGACGAACGGCAACGACACGGACGCCTGGAATGTGTGGTACCGCAGCTCGAAGGACGGCGGCACCACATGGACCGCGCCGGTGAAGATCTCCGACGCCACCGGCGGCGCCGCGTACAAGACCCCGCAGGGATTCCAAGAGGTCTACGGCGACTACGGCGAGATCGCGATCACGAGCGCAGGTAAGACGTTCGGCGTCTGGGGCGAAGGGACCAGCTGGACCGGTCCCGGCGGCGTCTGGTGGAACCTCCAGACCTGACGTGCTCGCCGGGTCGGTGGGCCGGCAGGGTTAGCCGCGGAATCCGATGTCTTCGTGCGTGCCGTCGCAGAACGGCTTGTTCGCCGACCCACCGCAGCGGCAGAGGGTCATCCGGTTGCGCACCTCCCACGGCCGGCCATCGGCAGACGTGACGCGAACGCCGCCGCGCACCCAATAGGGCCCGTCGCGTTCAACGACGACGCTCGGTTCGAACGTCGGCTCGATGGGTGTCGCGTCGTCGCGGGTGAGCGCCAGGCGCCCGGACGGACACCGCGAGACGATGGCTTCGATCTTGGCGCGGACGGCGGGATCGGCGGACATCTCGATCCGTTCCCACGCGTCCGTGACCTCGTCGTTGCAGAAGCCCGCGCGCGAACAAAGCTTGACGTCGTCGGTGAGGGTGATCCCCTTCCCCGGGAACGCCTGCCGGCGTTCGGCGGTCGGGGTCCGATCGGCGACCTCCGTGCCATCGAATCCTTGGAGGTGGGAGTCATCACAGAAGGGCTTCGTGTTCGAACGTCCGCAACGACAGAGCCGGACGTGCTCAGGGCTCGCGTAGGTTTCGCCGATCTCCCACTCGATCGGCTCACCGAGCGCGGTCTTCACGATCCTTCCGGGCGCGACGGGGAGCGCGCCTCGAACCGCGTAAGGACCGTCTTCGGTGACGTGGATCGTGGGTTCCTCGGACACGGGGATCTAATCGCTGGCTGGCCCGGCATGGTTCCACAGCTGCCGCGTTAGCTCGACGTGGGCGACGTGCTCCTGGAGATGCTCGACTGCGTGGATGAGGGCCCAGGCCGCGGTGACGGTGGCCCCATCTCTCGGGTCGGTGCGCGATGTCGCTGGATCGAAGGTGCCCTCGGTCTCAAGGAGCAGTCGGCACTCGATAGCCAGCGGATCGGTCACCGCCAGCAGGCTCGCGGCGTTCGAGACGTTGGTTCGGAACTCTGCGGGACGATCACGCTCCGGTGCGGCCCCGGTGATCGCTACGGTGAGCCACCAGCGGGTGCTGGTGAGCGCGTGAACGGCCAGCACCGCGATCGCGTTGGTGTCGTCGCCGGCTGGGCGCCAGTTCAGCAACTCGGGCGGGGCACCGACGATCGCGTCGCGCATCGCATCGAGCGATCCGCCGACGATCTCGCGAGCCGCCTCGGTCGTGGGGTCGGGCACGGATGGAACTATACGCTGCCACGAGTCAACGCTGGTTCAGCGTTCTCGGCGTCCGAACCGTCCGGCGCGAACCAGATCAGTCCCGCCGATGCGACGAGACAGGCGAGCCCCGCGAGCAGCCACGTGGTCCGCCCGGTCACCGAGCTCCCTTTGATGACATTCGCGCCCTGCAGCGTCCACACCACTCCTAGAAGGAAGAGGAACGCGGCGGTTTCGGAACCTCTCCGTGTCGTCCCCGTCGACGCTCTGTGGCGCTGAGCGCCTCGGTCACTCTGGACCGTGTGTCGGTCGAGCCCACGAGTCGGTTCACCTCTCGGTAAAGTGGACCGATGGGATGCTTGGTCGTGCTGCTCGGGTTCATCACGCCGCGGTTCGCCATGGTGATGCTCTGGCTCTTCACCGACTACATGAGCCGCGCGTACGGGAGGTGGCTCTTACCGACCCTGGGGTTCTTCTTCCTCCCGACCACCACCATCGCCTACGCGATCGCGCAGAACTCGATCCATGCGCAGTTGGGTAAGACGATCGTCGTGGTGCTCGGGGCCCTCGTGGACGTCGGCGTGTTCGGCAAAGGACGCGGCGTCGCGAAGGATCGCGGTTATCGGCGGGACGCAAGAGCCTGAGGATGTCCGAACCCGCGCACCCCGCGTTGCGCCGGTATCAAGGCTTCATGGCGGACAGCGCGCGGTGGGAGCGATTCACGTTCCGGCCGGACGATGTGGTGATCTCGACGCCGTCCAAGTGCGGCACCACGTGGATGCAGACGATCGTCGGGATGCTGCTGCTCGACCGGGTCGACCTGGACGCGCCGATCAGCACGATCTCACCGTGGCTCGACATGTTGATCCGCAGCGACGACCAGGTCTTTGGCATCCTCGATCGTCAGTCGCATCGGCGGTTCATGAAGACCTATACGCCGCTGGATGGAGTGCCGCGCAGGTCTTCGCCGGTGCGAAGCCGAGCGAGGTGAGCGCCTGATCCAACGCCCCCGTGATCTTCGCCTTGTGGGCAGGGGTGAGGTCCTCCGAGTAGAGGAGTTGCCATCCCGAGCGGTAGGCGTAGAACTTCGCGCCGCAGGTGGGCAAGAGGGACAGGTTCGCCAGGCCCGAGGCGGCGAGTCCCGCCAGGACCTGGGCCTGAACTGCGGCCAGTCGCCGCCGGAGATGACCGCGACCTTCGTCACGCACAGCAGCTGGCGTGAGACTATCCGAGGAGCACCAGCTGTTCCCGAAGAGTCACGAGGTGAAGCGTCCGCGTCCGACCCGGATCAGGCACGAGCGCGCAGCGAGAAGACAGTGAAGGGCTACTTCGGCTGACTGGCGCACGGGTCACTGTCGCTCGGAGTCAGCTGGCGGTTCCAAGGGTTTGCGCGTATAAGGGGTACCAGGCGCCGTATCCAAGATGGTGTCTTCCAATCGAAGGGAGATCGGCATGCCGAAGTTGGTCATCACCCACGCAGTGCAGGACCTGGAGCAGTGGTTGAAGGGCAAGGACGAACGCGCAGGCGCCATCGGCGCCATGGGTGGGTCGAACGTGACCGACCACGTGGCGGCAGATGGAAGCAAGGCGGTCGCTGTGACGGCCGACGTCCAGGACGTTGAGGCCATCAAAGCGGGGATCGCCTCTCCGCCACCGGAACTGACCGACGCCATGCAACGGCACGGCGTGGTGCCGCCGCTCTCGATCTACATCGAGAAGTAGTTCGGGGCCCCCGGCCGGTCTGACCGTGGCGGTCTGACCGTGGCCAGCCGACGCGGATATCATCGTGGGACCTCGTCCCGCACCACCGCCTGCGTCTGGGAGATGTACTTGTCCCTGCAACTTGCCACCGAACGCCGCCCCACTTGTTGCGGGTTACGCTTGCCCGATGAGCGCTAAGAAGACGATGGGCAGATCTTTCCTAGCAGATCGCGTTTCTTGGGCCGAGTCAGCGGATCCCCTTCCTCCCGCCGCCCACTGGCAGCAACAGCGAACATGCGTTCGTGTCTGACCAGATGCGTACCCTTGCGAGGCAAGGACTCACGCCGAGGCTACGGCCTGGGCCACCGATAGGGGGTCTCCGAAATGAGTGTCGTCTGTGACGTCATCGGCGTGATCGTTCGGCTGCCGCCAGGGTGAGACCCGGCCGTCGCGCGGTCAAACAAGCGGATCGACGAGGACGGCAGTACGACCCAGACGTTCGATGCAGTGCCAAGACTCTGGGAGAACAGGGATCGATGACATGACTACGATCACATTCCTGCTGGGCGACATCACCGCACAGGCGGTCGATGCGATCGTGAACGCGGCGGGGAGTTCGCTCACCGGCGGAGGCGGCGTCGACGGGGCCATCCATCGCGCGGCGGGACCGTCCGTCTTGGAGGAGTGCCTGCAGATCCGGGCGACGGCGCACCCCGACGGACTGAAGCCCGGTGAGGCGGTGACCACGGGTGCGGGCAACCTCCCGGCCCGCTACGTCATCCACGCCCTCGGCCCGCACTACCGGGAGACTCCCGAGACCGAGCAGATGCTCGCGGCCGCGTACACGAACGCACTGCGCGAGGCGGACAGGGTGAGCGCGCGGAGCGTGGCGTTCCCCGCCATCTCCACGGGCGCGTTCGGCTACCCATTGGCCGAGGCGGCGAGGGTCGCCATCGATGCGGTCCGCAGCGCCGACACAGATGTGACTGACGTGCGATTCGTGCTCTTCGACGAGCAGACCTACGCGGCATTCACCGACGCGTGGGGGAACCGATCCAGCGCCTAAGCCTGACGCTCCGCGGCCCAGGAGTCGTATATGTCCAACACCTCGCGGATGACGTGTTCAAGGTCAGGCAGATCGCGGATCTGGTGTGCCAAGCGCTGAACCCAGGCGTCACTCATGCGCTTCTTCGCGGTACTCAAGAACGGCCGATGCGGGAGGTGCCCGTACTTCGCTCGCTGCGACTATCTGAGTCCAAACTGCCCTATATCCAGTTCTTATCTCAATACTGATGTCGGGTCGCCGTCCATGCGCCGCGCTGAGTACGCATGCCACTACCAGTCGGTTCGGACACTCACTATAGGCAGCATCGAACGCGAACAGGCTGGGCCGCGGTGGCCCAGCCTGTTCGGTTGCTATCCCCTCACAGGCATTCCCGCCTCTGACGAGGCTTTGGCCGGTAGACCAGCCGGCATCTGTGAGGTCGGCGACCTGGTTTGGATTCTGCCGGTCTCCCGGCAAAAAGCGGACGAGGTAGCTGCCCCTCGTCCGTGAGGGACGGCTCAGCAGCCAGTCACCTCGAGGGTCTCGGGCTGTTCATGCAAGCTGGACCACCTCCTTCCTCTCGTTCCGCACATGGTGCGTCACTCCTCGCGGAAAGGCAACACCTCCGAACGCGTCATCTACTCGCTCTCGTCCTGTGCCGAGCTAAGGAACCGGCCGACGCCCTCACGGATACACCCTCGTAGCCGTTTCCCGTGGGGGCGCTTCGATCGCTTGGTGGCGTTCCAGGCCGACTGCGAGAGGGTGGGTAGCGGTGTGAACTCCCCGTAGTTTCCGATCGTGGAGTGGCGCACGGGCTGGAGGAACCAGGAGCGTGGCTCGTGAGCGCTAGGCTGCCCGCGATGAAGAGGCGGCAGTGGTGATCGGAGGTATGGCCGTGGAGACCGCAACGCAGACGCTGCACCGGCTCACGTCCTACGAGCCCGGGCGTGACTGGGACGAGCCACTCGACGATCCCCGCCTGGTGCAGGACCTCGAGATCAGCGACCTGGATCGGCTCCCGTGGTTCTACAAGCGATACAAGCAGTCGCACCCCCGGGTGCCGCTCCCCCGCGACCTGTTGTCGACGTCGGCCCCGGCCGTTGCCGTGCTCGCGGGTACCGCGAGCGTGCCCCGCGCCGAACTCGACCTGCGACAGCTCTCCCGGCTGCTGCACCTGTCCGCAGGAGTGGTCCGGACGATGGAGTTGTCCTACGGAACGTGGCTGTTCCGCGCCGCCGGGTCCGCGGGCGGCCGGTTCCCGCTCGAGCTGTATGTCGCGGTGCCCAGCGGGGGGTCGCTTCCCGCGGGCGTGCATTGGTATCACCCGCAGGATCACGCCCTGGTGCAGGTGGGGCCGCCGCCGCTCGGAGAGGCGCCCGCTATCGTCGTGACCGGCGTTCCGTGGCGCACCGGGTGGAAGTATCGCGAGCGTGGCTACCGGCACATCTATTGGGACGCGGGCACGATGCTCGCCCAGCTCCTCGCCGCGGCCGACTCCGCAGGACTCACCGCGAAGCTCTTCACCCGCTTCCCCGACTCGGCGGTCACCGGGCTCGTCGGGGCGGACGGGGTGCACGAGTGGCCCGTCGCCGTCGTCGCGCTCGGCGATGCCGCACCCTCGCTCGAGGCGACCGGTTCGACCGTCGCGGGCGAGGTCGATGCGGCACCGGTGGAGTTCCCGCTCGTCACGGCCGCGCAGCGGGCCGGCGAACACGAGAAGCTCGGGCTTCCGTGGGAACGTGGCGCCCCGGCCGATGTGCCGGCCGAGGGAGGCGGCCCGATGGAGGCCGTCCTGCTCGCGCGTGGATCGCAGCGCCGGATGGACCCCACGCGCGGCCTCTCGGAGAGCGCGCTGCGCACGTGCATGCTCGCGGCGATGCGCGGCGTCGATCTCCCGCACTTCGTCGCGGTGCACGACATCGATGGGCTGGTGCCCGGCGTCTACCGCTGGCCGGACCTTTCGGCCCCGGTGCGCGCGGGTGCGATGCGAGAGGAGCTCTACCGGGTGTGCCTGGACCAGGGACTCGCTCGCGATGCGGCGTTCGTAGTGATCGGTGCGGCCGACGTCGGCGGGCTCGACGACCGCGAGTACCGCGAGGCGCACCTCGCTGCCGGCTTGGTCGAGGGCAGGCTGCACGTGCTCGCCTATGCCCTCGGCGCGAGTGCTTCCGGGATGACGTTCCTCGACAGCGAGGTGCCCGCGCTGCTGGGCGAACCATTAGATGGGCTGCTCTTCACCTGCGTCGGCGTGCCGGAGTATGTGTCGGCGGTTGGGGGGTTGCCCGGTGCGCCGACCGAGGTGCGCAAGGTGGTGGAGCGGTGAACTTCCGCGAAGCTCGCAAACGCCCGTTGAACGGGCACCGGGACCGAAAATCACGCGCGCAGCAGGGCCAGTGACGACACGCCCACCAGGATCGCGACGATCCCGGCGATCTGGACCCGATGCAGCCGCTCGCCGAACAGCACGAACGCGCCGAACGCCGACAGCGCAGCGAACTGCGAACCGAGCACAGAGGTGATCGCGATCCCGTGGCGCGCGCCCAACACGAACGACACGAACCCGACGACCTCGAGCAGGCCTGCGAAGACCACGAGTGGCACGGTGCTGCGCGTGATCCTCAGACGGCGCGTCGCGGCCAGCGGCACGACGAGGAAGGCCACGCCCAACACCCGCGCCGGGATCACGACCCATGCGAGCGGGAACTCGCCGCTCACTCGGCCCGCCGCGTAGAGCCCGATGCCGAACGAGACCGCCGCGCCGATCGCGAGCGGGACACCGCGCTTGGTCGCGCGGTCAGGAACCGGTGCGCCCGGCTCGAGCGCGGCGAGCACCACACCGGTGGCGATCACCACGAGCAACACGGCGGTCGCAGCCGGGACCGCTTCCCCGAAGATCGCCGCCAGGATCGCCGCGACCGCGCCTTCCGTGGATGTGATCGCGACGACCACACCGACCTTCCCGCGGCGCAGCCCCGTGTACTCCAGGAGCAGTCCGACCACGTTGGCCATCCCCAGAACCACGAAACATCCGAGCGCGCTCCCCTGCGGCGGAGAACCAGCCGCCATGGCGAACGGCAGCACGGCAACGAACCCGACGAGCATCACCCACGCGAGCACCGAAGGTGCGCCGATCTCCCGGCTCGAGCGTGACGAGCAGAGCGTCGCGCCGGCCCAACAGATCGCCGCGCCGACGCCGCCGAGGATCGCCGTCATCGGTCACCACGATGCAGCCGAGCGCTCCGAGTGCATTCCCCCACGACCCCGACGTTAGCGGAAGAGCACGGCCAGTCTGGTGGACCGTGTGGCGATCTTCGCTATGACGGCCCGACGGTACCCAACCACTCGATCACCCGCCGCTTGATTGCTGGGATGACGGGGAGAAGCTCCGCACGCGCCCGGAGGACATCGAATATCTACAAGGCCAGCGACAAGGGCGCGAGTTCGCACGTGTCGGCGCTAGGCGCCGCTTTTGATCGCGGAAGACCGAGTGGCGCCCGATCGTGTCCGGGTGTATGGTCCGCGCCTTAAGGCGTATTGGACCAAGGATTCGACCATTGAGCCGGACCATCGCGAAACCGCACCTCCGAGCCATCGACAGCGCGATCGAGGCGCGCACCGAGCATGCCTTCGGCTTCCTCAAGCGCCTGGTCGCCGCGGACAGCACGGTGGGTCGGGAGCAGGAGGCGCAGGAGGTGGTCGCGGCCGAACTCACTCGGCTGGGGTTCGACGTCGAACGGTTGCCCATCCCGTCCTCGATCGCCGACGACCCACTCTCCGGTGTGCCGCTCGTCCCCTACGACGGTAGGTACGACGTGATCGGTCGGATGGGCCCCGACGCGGGACCCTCGCTCATGGTCGACGGGCATATCGACGTCGTTCCGGCGGATGAGCAGGAGCTGTGGACCACCCCGCCGTTCTCACCGCGCCGGCGCCGTGGCCGACTCTACGGCCGCGGCGCGGGGGACATGAAATGCGGGTTCGCGATGACGGTCCTCGCGCTCGACGCACTGATCGATACCGCGCCCGATGCGATCGCCGGCCCCCTCACGTTCCTCTCGGCGATCGAGGAGGAATGCACCGGTAACGGCACGCTGGCCGCCGCACGTGCGGGCGTCCTCGCAGACGCGGTGATCCTGCCCGAACCGACGGATCTGCAGTTGCTCCTAGCCGGCGTCGGCATCCTCTGGCTCGACATCGAGATCCGTGGCCGCGCGGCGCACGCGGAGTCCGCAGACCGCTCTGTGAATCCGATCGAGGCGATCCTCGGACTGCTCCCCGCCATCCGCAACTTCGAGCGATCGATGAATGCCGATATCGAGCCCGCCATGGCCGGGGTCGGGCACCCGTACAACGTGAACCTCGGCACGCTCACCGCGGGCGACTGGGGATCGAGCGTCCCCGCGCGCGCCCGGATGCGCGTGCGGATCGGCCATCCCACGGCGTGGAGCAGCGAGGAGACGGAACGCCGCTTCCGGGCGGCCGTTGAGCCCGTGGCAACCCAAGACCCCTGGCTCCGCGCCCATCCGCCCGAGTTCACTCAGACAGGCTTCCGGGCTCAGGGCTATGCGATAGCGGAGGATCATCCGCTCGTTCGCCGGCTCGCCGACGCCCACGAAGACGCGCACGGGCAACGGCCCGTCGGGGTGGCGATGGGAAGCACGACGGACGCCCGGATCTTCCTGAGGGGCTTCGACATACCTGCGATCTGCTACGGCCCGACAGCGCACGATATCCACGGCCTCAACGAGAGCGTCGAACTCGACTCCATCGTCGCGGGTGCCCGGACGCTCGCACGGTTCGTCATCGACTGGTACGCCGACCCGATGGAACGTCGATGAATGTACCCGCTGGACAGGGATGGATCGCCGATGCGACGACGACCTCGTTCCTGGAGCCGATCCACCTCCGCAACGCCGGCGAACACGTCGCCGACCGACTGGTCACCGCGATCGCG
>JAYVBZ010000086.1:0-5855 GCA_043750215.1 Actinomycetota bacterium | reverse complement strand
CCGGCGACCTTCGGGTGCGCGGTGTTGCGCCAGTTCCACCACGCGAGCGAACTGATCGGCACAACGGCGTCGACACCGCCCAGCAGGGCTGCATGGCGGATCACCGTGATGCCCCCCATCGACATGCCCATCGTGATGACGGTCCCGTGGCCCCGGGCGCGCGCAAGCTCCACCACCGCGTCCACGTCGAGGATCTCCGCGCCGCCGTAGTCGCCCACCCCTCCACTGGCTCCGTGCCCACGAAGGTCAACGGAATAGACTGCGAACCACTTCGTAAGTTCCTCGGCGAAGACGGCGAACCGCTCGCGCCGGTGCCACCCCATAAGTCCGTGGGCGAGTACGAGCGCGGGTCGCGAAGTTGGATCAGCGCTCAGTGCGGTTCCCACGATCCGCACGCCATCGGTCGCCTGCGCCATGAACGGTTCGTTCGAGACCCGCCACCGGTAGTTCAAGAGCTTCTGGATAGACAACATCGCAGGTCAAGCCTACCGGCGTTCTGGCCGAGCCAGTATGGTGGAGGTGCCGATGCCGTTCCTCGCGCTGATGTCTGATCGCTCGCCCGCCGCCGCATTGCCGGCCCTTGCCGAACTGCGCCTGGACGTCAAGCTCGAGCCGCTCTCCGTGAGCTCGCTGGCCCACGTCCTTTCGATCGAACCGGCCGCCATCCTGGTGGACGCTGGCGAGAACGCGGGTCAGGCCTGGAGTGTGCTCTTGGAGCTCCGCTCGCGTGATGCGCGTATCCCGGCCGTCGTCATCCTGGAACGCGATCAGCTGGAGCGCTATCCGTGGCACGAGGTGGCGGATGAATTCTTCTATGCGGGGGCGCCGGCGGGAGAGCTGGGCGTGCGCATCGCCATGTTGCGCCGGCGGGCGGGCACGGGTGACGGCACGGTTGTGCGGCTGGGGCCACTTGCCATCGATACCGACACCTACCGCGTCACGGCCAACGGCCGCCCCGTGGACCTCACCTTCAAAGAGTTCGAATTGCTCCGCTACCTGGCCGAACGACCGGGCCGCGTATCCACGCGGCCCTCCCTGCTGCGTGAGGTGTGGGGGTATGACTTCTACGGCGGCACGCGGACCGTAGATGTCCATGTGCGGCGGCTCCGGGCGAAGCTCGGCCCCGAATATGAGCACCTGATCGAAACGGTCCGAAGCGTGGGATACCGCGCGGCCGCCGAACCCGAGGCGTAGCGCGCGAGGCGTTCGGCGGGCGGGCCCGGCCCCCGGGAGGCCCAGGCTGAGCCCGGCGGGGGCGTCTGGCGTATCTCGACCCCACCCACACACCCCGTCCCCAACGCCCGGACCCCCTCCAGACACCCTGTCCCACATATCGGGACCCCATCCCACTATTTGGGACAGGGGGATGGGACGGCGGGCTGGGACTGGGGCTGGGACTGGGAGCTGGGACGGGGGGATGGGACGGGGTGCACAGAGGGCCCAGGGCGACGGTCAGGCGGGGCCGATGAGGGCGCTGAGCCCGACCGAACCGGAAGAGGGCCGAAGGTCCCGGGTCCGAAGACTTAGCAAGGCCGGGCCACAGAAGATGACTCAGACGGGGCCTACGCCGGAGAGGCCGACAACGCCGACAACCCTGACATGAAGGACCTGCTCAGGACCGCGACGCTAGTCCCCTTCCCGGGACTCATCCCCCTCGGTATCGCGCTCCTGAGCATGACGTTCCGGCCGGTGCCGGTGCTCGTTCCCTCCGCACGTCGGATCGTAGGGGACGCCTCCCGTACCGGCCGGCACCCCTAGACCGCGCGGATCTCGACCCCCCTCGGCCCCCCGGCAACGCCGGGGGGTTCCGCGCGTAACGGAGAGTTAACGTCGCGGTTACACCGATGTCGTCGCCGACCCCTAGGCTCTTTGGAGTCCGAACTCGCACAGCTCGAGCGAAAGGGGAACCCCTCGTGGCCACACCGAAAGACGTCATAGCGATGGCGAAGGAGCAGGGCGCACTGATGGTGGACCTTCGGTTCACGGACCTGCCCGGCGCTGTCCAGCACCTCAGTCTCCCCATCCACGAACTGACCGAGCAGAAGTTCGACGAGGGCCAGCCCTTCGATGGCTCTTCGGTCCGCGGGTTCCAGGAGATCCACGAGTCGGACATGCTCTTGGAGCTTGATCCGGACACCGCGTATATGGACCCGTTCACGAAGCACCCAACGCTGAACATCACGTGCTTCGTCAAGGATCCGATCACCGGTGAGGATTACAGTCGCGACCCGCGGAACATCGCGCGGAAGGCCGAGGCCTACCTGAAGACCACCGGCATCGCCGAGGAATCGTTCTGGGGACCGGAGGCCGAGTTCTACATCTTCGACTCGATCCGCTATGACCAGAACCAGTTCGAGGGGTACTACCACATCGACTCCATCGCAGGGGCCTGGGCGAGCGGCGCCGTGGAGGAGGGCGGGAACCTGGGGTACAAGCCGCGGTACAAGGGCGGGTACTTCGCATTGCCGCCGACGGACAAGTATCAGGACTTGCGCACCGACATGGTGTTGAACCTCGAGAAGGTCGGACTCACGATCGAAGTTCACCACCACGAGGTGGGGACCGCCGGGCAGGCCGAGATCGACATGCGCTACGACACGCTGCTGACCACTGCCGACAACGTCATGAAGTACAAGTATGTGGTCAAGAACACGGCGTATCAGGCCGGCAAGACCGTGACGTTCATGCCGAAGCCGCTCTACATGGACAACGGAAGTGGGATGCACTGCCACCAGAGCCTGTGGACCGGCGGCGAGAACCTGTTCTGGGACGAGGTCGGCTACGGCGGGATCAGCGACATGGCGCGCTGGTACATCGGCGGGCTGCTGAAGCACGCGCCGTCGCTCCTCGCCTTCACCAACCCCACCACGAACTCCTACCGACGATTGGTCCCTGGCTATGAGGCCCCGATCAAGCTGGTCTACAGCCAGCGCAACCGGAGCGCGGCCGTGCGGATCCCCATCGGTGGGAAGACGCCGGCGTCCAAGCGGTTGGAGTTCCGAACGCCGGACCCAAGTTGCAACCCGTACCTGGCCTTCGCCGCGATGCTCCAGGCCGGGATCGACGGGATCAAGAACAAGATCGAGCCGCCCGAGCCCATGGACAAGGACCTCTACGACCTTCCGCCCGAGGAGCAGGCCAGCGTGAAGCAGGTCCCCGGTTCGCTAGAAGAAGTCCTGAACGAACTGGAGAAGGATCACATGTGGCTGCTGGAAGGCGGCGTCTTCACCCAGGACGTCATCGACACCTGGATCGACTACAAGCGGCTGGAGGAACACGACGCGGTGGCGCTCCGTCCCCACCCGTATGAGTTCAGCTTGTATTACGACGTGTGAGGCTGTGGCAGCACCGTGAGACCGGCGGCGGCGGCGCCGACTGCCAGCCGCCAGTCCCAGGTAAGGAAGATCCCGTCGCCTTCTGGACCGAACGCGGCCAATCCGGAGGCGAGATGCACCGCGTCGGCGCCGGTGAGCGCGAAGCGCTCCGCGATATCACCGGCTTGATCGGCGATGTCCGGGCTCAGCTCGATGACATCGACTTGGGCGGCCCGGAGTCGAAGTTCGCGCCTCGCCGCTCGATGTTCGGTCGGTCCGATCCGCCCGGTGCGCTCGGCCGCAGCAAGGGCAGCACGCGCCTCGGGAAACGCCAGTCTCGATGTGAGGCGCGAGTCGACACCGCCCCAGGCCGAGAAGACGACGTCAGTTCCCTGCTCGATAAGCACCAGCTTCACAAGCGCCGACGTATCGAAGTACCCGATCAACTCCGTAGTTGACGTTGTTCGGAGACCAGATCGGCGACGCTCGCCTTCGGGCGTGGAAGGGGGCGGATGCCGGCCGGTTCAACGGGGGCGCTCGCCGGTGTCACGACGCCCGCGGCGATCAAAGCGGCTAGTTTGCTGCCGCCTGAGGCGCCCGTGATACGCGCGACGGGCCTGCCACGCTCGGTGATGACGAGTTCGCGGCCGTCTTTCACCTGCTCTAGCCAACGGCTGAGGTGATCGCGCAGATCGCGCACGCCGACCTCGATCGGCTCACCCTGTTGTGGCGCTTTCGACATGGCAGAAGTGTACCGTTCCTGCGACTTCGGCACCAGCCCGATGTTCCGTTCCACGGAGGCACCGTAACGGGCCGGTCTGACGCCGGAGCTCGTGGGTGATTATCAACCACGGGATGGGTGATTCTCACCCCTGATCAACCAGACGCAGCGTTCGTCGGGATCACGCGGGCGCAGGAACGACCGCGAGACCGATCGTGGCGGCACCCGCCGCCAGCCGCCGATCCCACGTGACGAACACCAGATCGTCGAGCGGGATCGCGGCCGCTGCGGCGAGCTGCACCGCATCCGCGCCGGAAAGGCCGTGTGCCTCGGCTAGGCTGCCGGCTCGGGCGGCAATAGACGCGTCGACATCGAGCGCGGCGAGCTGATCCCAGCGCTCGTCGACCTTCTGCGCGGAACTTCTGTGGCCCAGCGCGCTGAGGCGGCCCGAGCGCTGTGCGGCGGCCAGCGCCGCCCGGGCCTCCGCGTACGTGAGCTGACACGTGACGACAGCATCTCCTGCGTGTGGAACATTAGCGAAGCTTCCCGAACCGACACGACGTGTCGACGAGAGCGCCGGCCGTACCTCGCTCGACCTCACGACACCGGCGGGCCATACTTCCCGAATGGCGAGTGACAATTTCGACGACCTCTTGCGTGCCGCGATGTTCGCGTACGTCGACCAGTTGGCTCCAACCGAAAACGATGTCGTAACCACGGCCCAGCTCGAAGCCTTTGCATTTGAGGGAACACGCATCTCTCTCCTCCAGCCAATGCGTGGCATCCGGGTAATCTCCGGCCTTCCTGCCGCACTGACGATCCGGACAACCTTTAGATCCGACCCGTCGCAACTTCCCTATGACGATGCCGAAGGCGACGATGGCTATTACCGCTACAAGTGGCAAGGAGTCGATCCCAACGCGCATGACAACAAAGCGCTACGGGTCGCGATGGAGGAGCAGAAGCCGCTCTTCTGGTTCGTCGGCGTTCGATCGGCGGTGTTCGTACCCCGACCGGTCTGGCTCGTCGCGGAGGAGAGCGACGAAAGCCAGTTCGTTGTTGCCCTTGATGAGGCGATGCGCGAACAGTGGATAGGCCCGGCAATGCTGGATCATCCTGTAGACCTGGCGCTGCGGCGCCAATATGCGGAGGTCACCGTGAAGCGTCGACTGCATCAGCCGGTGTTTCGACAGCGAGTGCTCGCGGCCTATCGGTCTCAGTGCACGATTTGCCATCTGCGCCACGACGAGCTTCTGGACGCGGCCCATATCAAAGAGGATGCGGATGGAGGCCATCCTGTCGTGCCCAACGGGCTCGCGATGTGCGCAATCCACCACCGCGCGTTCGACAAGAATGTCCTCGGGATCACACCGACGTACGAAGTCCGCATACGGCCGGACATCCTCGAAGAGGAGGATGGGCCGACGTTGAAGTACGCGCTACAGGGACTTCATAGAGCCCGATTGGTCGTCCCAAGAGCGCGGGCTGCCCACCCGAACTCGCTGCTGCTCGAAGAGCGCTACGAGCGATTCCTCGCCGCGGGTTAGCGCGACCCAGGCGGTGGAGTGCTTGATCTACCCGCGTCGGGCAGCGGATCATGCGCAGCATGCAGCCACCCAACGAACCTGAGGCCAAGTTCGGCAAGAGCATGCGGAACCGCGGTACGGAGAGCGCGGGCCTACGGGTCCTCCTCGCCGATGCACGTTTTCAGCGGGTCGACCTGCTTACCAAGCGCCACGTTCTTGCATCTCTTCCCGCTTCCGGCGCGTTCGGCATTCAAACCTTCGACGCAGTCATGACCCCCGAACCGGCTGATCCAA
>JAYVBZ010000085.1:0-2322 GCA_043750215.1 Actinomycetota bacterium | reverse complement strand
GCGCGGACGGCGCGGATCGCGTCGTCTTCGTGCAGGACCGGGACGCCGAAGACGGCCATCACGGCGTCGCCGATGTACTTCTCGACGGTGCCGCCATGGCGCTCCAGCACCGAACGCATCCGCTCGTAGAACGTCGTCATGACGCCTCGAACGGACTCGGGGTCCAGCCGTTCGCCGAGGGCCGTGGAGCCTACGATGTCGCAGAAGAGGACAGTGACGATCTTCCTGGACTGCTCCGGAGCGTCCATGCCCTCGCCCAGTCGCGCGCCGCAACTCATGCAGAAGTGCGCCGGCGCCGGGTTCCGCGTTCCACAGGTTCGGCAGGTCGGCATCTAGTGAGTCTATGGCCCGGTTGTCCAGCGGGGAAGCGGGCAAGTAGGCTGCCACCTTCGAGCGAGGGAGGACCCATGGAGTTCACCACGGGATTCACCGTCATCAGCGACGAACAGGAGCTGTCCTTTGCGGCGGAGGCCGGCGCCTCGGGGCCCGCAAGGCTCGCCGCGTTCGACCAGAACCTCTACGAAGAGGCAGATGAGCCCTGGCAGCGCGGTGAGTTGATCGGCGAGGTCAGCGGTACGTGGGTGACCACACCCCGGGGAAGGGCCATCGTCAACGTCACCTTCACGATCGGTGAGGACACGATCGTTGCCCACGGCGTGCTGCCCGTCGACGGTTCCGATCTGGGCCGCGGCCGATTGGCCGTCACGGGCGGAACCGGCGAGTTCCACAAGGCGGCGGGGACCGTCGACATGGAAACCCGGAACCCGAAACGCTGGAGCTTCGGCCTCTGAGTCTCCGCTGGCGACGTTCCCACGCGGCGGCGATAGAGCTCCTCGAACGCTGCACGTTCGGCTCGCGACCGCGACCAGTGGCTGCTCGTCCGTTGTTGCGGTCACCCACTGCTCCTTCCCGGCCTCACCCTTCTATCCGCACGAGCCAGCTGAGCGCAACGTCAGGTTGCACCTTCCTGGAGCCGAATCTCGCGTCGCTCACAGGCGGGCGAGTGAGAGGAGATCGAGAAACGAGAGGCTGTTGGACGGAAGGAGACCGTTTTCAAGACCGTCGCCTTCGTCCGCAAGGAACGGCCGCGCGCCTGAACGGGCAGGGGCCGTTCGCTGAAACTCCTTGCAGGCCGTGGCTCGTTGCTAACCTCTAGATGTGAGCGGCGACTTCCCGCACCTCGACCTTGTCGAGCTTGACGAAATCGGGCCAAGGCATGGCGGACATGCCCTCGACCATCGCCTTCGCAGCTGCCTCGCTCTCGAACACGACCAGCGAGAACCCTTTACCTTCCCTTGGCACTAACCAGTTCCCACAGACGATTCCTGGAGCCTCCTTCACCCGTGGCACAACATCTGTATGAAGGCGCTCAGCGGCTTCATCTTCATGACCCGGCTCGATGCTTACGTTGACGACAACAGCGTGCATCACTTGCCCCCTTCCATCTTCTTAGGTTGGATCTAACCGACTGAGAGTCGAGGGGCAGACTAGGCCTGGTCGCGGGATTATTGCAAGCGACTCCAGGCGAACGATCAATGGGTACGGCGGCAGCGACACCTGCCGGGGGACCCGGGCCGGCCGGTGACACGCTCGTCGCCTGCAACCTCCAGTATTCCGGCAAGTGACGAGGCCTCGGGATCGCGAGTCAGCTTGCCCCCTCTGTCGGTGGTGAGAGACTTGGGAGACGTCCCGCGCTTTGTGGGACTCAGGTTGAAGGGAGGACGAGCCATGACCGAGCAGCCGAACCCGAACCCATACCCGGAGCCCCAACCAGATCCAGTGCCGGCACCCCCGCCACCGCCGGACACGGAGCCGATCCAGGCCTAGTCGGATGGCCCCGTGTCATCGGGGAGTGGGTCGACGGTGTCCTCGCTGGAGCGCTGTTCGACATTGAGTTGCGCAGGATCCCCACTCGACAGTTGCGCTCCGGACACGCGGTGTCCGCACGAGAACACCTGTATCTCGACGCTGTCAGGCTGTTGAGAAGGTTCGAACTCACCGGCGCGGTGATACGCGATCTCCACCAGATCTCCGTCGTTGCACACGGGGCACCGCGTCCCGTCAGGATCCGACGCCTGCACACTGGCGGTTTCCGTTCCTCCGTTACCCATGCTATGCCTTCCCTTCGGCGCTCCATGAAAGGGTCCCAGTCCGGTGCGGATCCAAGCGCATCTGTGGTCTGCCCCCGAGACGTTACGTCATGAAGCTGATGACAGCCCTCGCCCCGGGAGACGCGCTCGGGATAGGGTGAGCAGAGTTCATCCTATGTACTGCGGCCAAGAGTGGAGAACATGGACCGGTTCGATGTGTTCGTGATCGGAG
>JAYVBZ010000084.1:0-1961 GCA_043750215.1 Actinomycetota bacterium | reverse complement strand
CCTGCGGGTGCGACGTAACAGATAACCGGCACATCGGAGGCCAATATGGCCTCGGTGATCTCGCGCATCGACGAAGAAAGACCGCCGGGGGTGTCGATGGTGAGGAGAACGGCGGCGTTGTCATCGGTGTTGGCCTGCGTGATCCCGCCGCGGATGGTGTCGGCGATGAAGGGGTCGACGACGCCGCTGAGGTGGATCGACACGATCGTCGAACTCGCGGCCGTTGTGGCGGAGGCGGTCTGTCCGCCCCCCGCCGTTGCCAGCACCCCGATCAAAAGGATCCACGCACGGCGCCGCCCGTTTCGCATAGGAGAAACTCTCACACCCGCTTCCAGCGTTCGCATCTCCACGTGAGCCTACGCGCAGCTGGGGACCTTGTGCAGTGATCGGACATCGGTGCCACCATCTGCAGGTCAGGTCGTCGGGCAAGCTCGCGAAGCCCGGCACGCCGTATACCGGAGGGAACACCGAGTGCCAGACGGTCCGCTCCTACCCAAAGAGGAACAACAGCTCATGGAAGGGCTCCTCGCCGGCGACGACACCGCTATCCGGATGCTGTACGCGCGGTTCAGTCGACCCGTGTTCACCATGGGTATGCGGTTGCTGGGGACGCGCGAGGCTGCAGAGGAACTCACGCAAGATGTGTTCCTCACCGCGTGGCGTAAGGCCGGTCGATTCGACCCCAGCCGCGGACGGCTCTCCACCTGGCTCATGACGATCGCGCACAACCTTGCGGTGGATCGCCTGCGCCATGACACCGGCATCACGCGTCCCACCCTGGTGCTGGTGGATGAGGTTCCCGAGCACGAGGCCGTCGATGAGGAGCAGACCTTCATCGAGCATGACGCCGCGATCCGGGCGCTGTCCTGCCTGTCCGAGTCAGAACGCCGCCTGATCGCTCGCGCGTACTTCCGCGGTCTGACCGCCCGCGAGATCTCCGAGCGGGATCACATCCCGCTGGGCACGGTGAAGACTCGGCTTCGCACTGCACTTATCAAGATCCGCAAGGCGAACGAAGGCAAAGAACGATGACGTGTGCGCAGGTCCGAACGCTCCTGGCCGAGCGAAGCATGGGCACGCTGCCCGCGAGTGAGACCACCGGCGTGGACCGGCATATCGCCTGGTGTGCCGCGTGCCGCAAGGAGGTCGGCGGATCCGACGCCGCCGCGGCTTCGCTCGTCTACGTGCTTGCCCCCGTGGAGCCTCCCCCCGAACTGGAAGGCCGGGTGGTGGCGGCTGTGCGGAGCGCGGTGTCAGCCCGAGCACCGATAGCACACCGTCGTGGCCGCATGGTGGTCGCGGCAACCGTTGCCGCGATGATCGCGGTGGCCGGGCTGGGGTTCGGCGCGGTCATGGCTGGACGCGCAGCTCGGTTCCGAGACCAGGCCCTGACGTCCGGCGCCGCTAACCGAGATTCGGCAACCGAGTTCCGCTATCTGCTGAGGAGCATGGAGTTCAGTGACCCTCGCAACAGCGTGGAGATGGGTGATCTGGCGCCCGTCGTCGACGGGCCGGGCAGCGGGACGGCGTTGACGCTGCTGGCGCCCAGTTCCCAGGACATGTCCATCGTGACGGTCTCCTCGCTCCGACTTGATCCCCGCCGTCTGCCTCTGGAGGTCTCTCTGGCCGGACGGGGCCCCGCGCTGATCATCGGCAGCATCGCGAGGCTGGATTCTGGCGGTTCTGCTACGGTCGCAGCCCAGTTGGCCACGGACCTTTCGGGTTTCGACCGGGTGGTCGTCAGAGACGCTCAGGGAACCGCGATCCTGCGTGGTGACCTCACGGGCCATCCCTTGCACAGCCCCTCCCCGGCTCCCTGAAGTCGCGTCGTCCACGTTCCGTATCCTTGCGCCTATGCGATTCGGTCTGGCATTGCCGCACTACGGGTTCTCTGCACCTCACGGTGAACAGATGGACTACCACTTGGTGGCCACCTGGGCCAAGCGCGCGGAAGCGCTCGG
>JAYVBZ010000083.1:0-5314 GCA_043750215.1 Actinomycetota bacterium | reverse complement strand
CCGGATCAGGGGCAGATGGGTGAAGTGGAGGAGATCCTTTCCGAGCAGCTGGCGACGAGAGTCGTCATCAAGCTGGGCAAGAAGCGCGGTCAGGTCATCATCGAGTTCGGTTCGGCTGATGACTTGGAGCGGATCGTGAGCGAGATCGTCGGCTCTGGGCCGGGTCTGGCGCCCGACTAGCGCATGATCCCGGCCCGTTCAAGTGCCGACCGTAGGACACGGTCACATATATCTGCCAGCGACATCCCCGCGGCTCGCGCCGCCATCGGGACCAGGGATGTCTCGGTCATCCCTGGGGATACGTTGACTTCCAACACCCACGGCCGTCCATCTGCGCCGACCATGATGTCGACGCGCATCAGGTCTCGCAGACGCAAGGCAGCGATCGCCGCCAGCGCAGCCGCGGTTGCCGTTGTCGCCACGTCAGCTGACAGCCGAGCAGGGGAGAAGTATTCCGTGGCCCCCGCCGTGTAGCGAGCTGCGTAGTCGTACACCCCGCCCTTCGGCACGATCTCCACCAGCGGAAGCGCGTCAGCCGGAGTGCCAACCGCCGCCAGCGCCACTTCGGACCCTTCGATCTTCGACTCGATGATCGCCGCACCACTGAACGAAAGCGCTGCCATCACGGCGGCCGGTAGATCCGCCGCGCTCTGGACGAAGCCAACTCCCAACGCCGACCCGCTCTTCGAAGGCTTCACGACACACGGTAGTCCAACGCGCTCCAACACCGTTCCCAGCGCAGCGCCCGCGCCCAGGTCTCGGAGGGCCGCTCCCTCCACCGTGACCCACACGGGCGTGGGCACGCCCGCCCTGTGCAGCACGTCCTTCGCCAGCATCTTGTCGAATGCCACCTCGCAGTCGAATGCGGCCGAGCCCACGTAGGGAACGTCGATGAGATGCAACAGGCGTTGAACCGTCCCATCCTCACCCTCCTTGCCGTGCAAGGATAACCAGCAGATCTCGGGGCGTAGCTCCTGGAGGGTTTCCACCAACGGACGTTCGCCGGGATCGACCAGTATGGCGTCATGGCCCAGCTCGACCAGGGCGGCGCAGACGCGGTGACCGCTCCGAAGTGAGACGTCGCGCTCGGGGGTTCTCCCACCTGCGAGCACGCCGATCCTCACGGGTGCAGACTCCGGTACAGCTGCACCTCGTCCTGCAGCAAGGCGCCGAGCCGCTGGATGCCCTCACGGATGCGCTCCTGGGTCGGATAGCAGAACGCCAGGCGCATCTGATCGCGCCCGCGCCCGTCCGGATAGAAGGCAGAGCCGGGAACGTAGGCCACGCGACGTTCGACGGCGGCCGCTAACATCGCCTTCGTGTCCATCCACTCTGGCAGGGTGACCCAGATGTAAAAGCCACCGGCGGGTGTCGTCCACTGGGTGCCCGGCGGGAAGTGTTCAGCGATGGCTTCCACCATCGTGTCGCGGCGAGACCGGTAGATGTCGACCAGGGAGGCGAGATTCGTGTGCCAGCGCTCCGCGTCGGAGAAGTATCGCTCTGTTACCAACATCATGAAACTGGACCCGCAGAGGTCTGCCGCCTCCTTGGCCAGGGTCAGCCGCTGGATCACGGATTGTTCGGCGAGTGCCCACCCGACGCGCACACCGGGGGAGAACACCTTCGATACCGTGCCCAGGTAGATGACGTTCTCCGGGTCCAGGGTTCGTAGGCATGGGAGCGGGGCGCCCTCGAAGCGGAGCATCCCGTACGGATTGTCCTCCACGATCGGTATCGATGCCTCCCGACAGAGCGCGACCAGCTGCGCACGCCGAGAGTAGGACAACGTCACACCACTGGGGTTGCCGAAATTCGGGCAGGTGTAGACGAACTTCGGGCGCTCGCCCCGGATGAGGGCCTGCTCCAACTGGTCAACGATCATGCCGTCGGCGTCGATGTCGATCTGGAGGTAGCGGGGCTCGTAGGCGCTGAACGCGGTGAGCGCGCCGACGTACGCGGGCGCCTCCACTGCGATCAGATCGCCCGGATCGATGAAGATCTTGCCGACCAGGTCCAGCGCTTGCTGGGCTCCTGTGGTGATGACCATGTCTTCCGGGTCGGCGTCGACGTCTTCGGCGGCCATGAGTTCGACCAACCGGTGCCGCAGTGAGAGATCGCCCTGACCTCCGCCGTACTGGAGCGCCATCGCACCATGTTCCTCGAGCACCTCACGAACCACCTGTAAGAGTTCGTCTGTGGGCAAGGCCTGCACGAACGGCATGCCGCCGGCCAGGGACACGACTTCAGGCCGCGATGCCACCGCGAACAACGCGCGCACCTCGGACGCCGACATACCCGAGGTCCGGTTCGCGTAGAGGTCGACGAATCGGTCGATAGAGAATTCAGCCATGGGAAGGGGCCCAGCCTAACAAAGTGCCTGGTCATGCACGGTAGGAGGGGGAGGCCGGCGCGGTCCGTCGCACCGCCTAGTAGCCGGCGGTGACGCCCCAATCCACCGGCAGGCAGACGCCGGTGATGGGTTCAGCCTCCGATGAAGTCAGGAATGCAACGGCCGCCGCGATCTCGTCGGCCCGGATGAAGCGCGCGCGATCACCCTGGGGAACGGTGTCGAGCAGCGTGCGCAAGTACGCCTTCGGATCATCGCCGCCGTAGGTCGTGGCCTGCCCCTGCAGCATCGGCGTGTCAACGTCCGTCGGGCAGATGCTGTTCACGCGAACACCGCTGGGCGCCAGTTCCAACGCCAGCGACTTCACCAGTCCGTTGAGGCCGAATTTGGACGCGCAGTACAGCGCGGCACCGGGGCCACCAACCAACCCATAATCGCTCGAGATGCAGACGATCGAGCCTCTCGTCTCCTGCAACGCGGGGATGGCGAACCGGCACGAGAAGAAGGCACCCTTGAGGTTCACGTCCAGCACGTGATCCCATTGCTCCTCGGTCATGTCTGCCGAATCGCCCTCGACCCATACACCGGCGGTCACCACCAGCACATCCAGTCGTCCTTGCGCGGCAAGGGTTTCGGTGACCATCCACTTGCAATCTGTGACCGATGTGACGTCGGCGACCACGGTTGCCACGCCGGGGAGGTCACGCGCCGCGTCGGCCAGCATCGCCTCCGTTCGATCGGAGATGACCACGATGTCCCCTTGGGCCATGAACCGGGCTGCGACGGCTCGGCCCATCCCGCCGCCGCCGCCGGTGATCAGGATGACGCGGGCCGCGGTCAACTCGAGACCCATGGGCAGATGTGTTCGGCCAACACTTCGAGCATGTCCAGATCGTCGAACAGCTCGTGGTTCAGCATGATGCGCTGCACTCCGGCGTCTGCGTAGGCGCGGAGCCTGGCAACGGCTCGCTCGGGGGTACCCAGGATGCAGTCTGCTTCGAGGTCGGCAAGGTACGCATCGAACGGCCCGGCCTTGGGGTCGTTCAGCCGCGCGCGCTCGACGCGATCGCGCCACTCCTCCTCGGTTCGTCCGACGAAGCACCAGGTCATGAACGACGTGGTGAGTGTGTCCTGCGGGCGGCCCGCCGACCCCACGCCCTCCCTCGCACGTTCGAACCGCGCGCGGACCTCCTCGGGGGTGCCGCCGACCGTGTTGAAGTCGTCGGCGTAGGCACCGATCAGACGCCGCATCCACGGCCCGACGGTGGTGCCACCCAGGATGATGGGCATCCGCGGCCGCTGCCACGGCTTCGGCCAGAACGCCCCGTCCGACAGCTGGTAGTGCTTGCCCTGGAACGAGAAGCGTTCCTCTGTCAGTAACCCCTGTACTACAGCAAGCTGTTCCTCCAGCAGTTCGAAGCGCTCGCGCGCGGGCGGAAACGGGAACCCATGCGTGGTGTGTTCTTCCTCCCACCATCCCGCGCCCATCCCCAGTTCCGCGCGGCCGCCGCTGATGTGGTCGACGGTGGTTGCAGCCTTCGCTAACACGGCCGGTTCACGGAAGGTGACGGGGGAGACCAATGTTCCCAGGCGGATCGTCGACGTCACGGCAGCCAGGCCGGCGAGCATGGTCCACGCATCGGAGGACCCACGATCGTGACTGCCCTTCACGCTCAAGTAATGGTCGGACGTGAAGATCGCTTCGAACCCCAGGCGTTCGGCGGTCTGGGCCATGGCGACCCACTCCTGCCACGTCACGCCCTCTTGGCCCTCCAGCATCAGACAGAACCGCACGGCGCGTAGCATAGACCTCGATGCCAGCCGAGCTATCCGACCTGATCCCGCCGACCGAACGCCAACGGGCGTGCATGGCCGTTGTGCTGGGGACGATCCTCGGGTTGGTCCTTTCGATCCTGGCCAGGGGTCGGCGCAGGTAACCGGCTACCGCCCGGTAGCCGGTTCGCCGCCGGTAACCGCGAAGTACCGAGACGAGCCCGCTGCGATCGCGTCTGCGACACGCCGCAGGAGTTCGGTGTCCTCCAGGAGACTGGCCTCTGCCACGTTCGCCCCTGCGACCGGTTCTATCTGCACCGCGGGCATCCGCGTCTCCCGAAGCATGGCGCCGGTCAGCCGTTGGAGCCTCCCTCGCCGTAGTAGCGCCCCTTCGAGTTCGTCCAGGATGTGCGTTGCCAGGAGTTGGCCCGCGGGGCTGTGGGTTCTCTGACTTCCGAAGTATGAGCAGGTCGGTCCGGAAGCCTCCGGCACTCCTTCGCCCAGATGCAGGGAAAGACACAACGCTGCCCCCAGTTCGTTCGCAAGGCGAGCGCGATCGGACGGAGATGGATCCCTGTCCACGCCGCTCAAGATCTCGGGCTTTGCCCCTTTAGCGGCGAGCGCATCGCGAAGTGCGAGCGCCAGTCGATGGGTCGAGTCCTCGGGCCCCGGATCGATCGCGATGACCGATCCTTCGAGTGACCCGTGCCCGTGCCGCAGTTCTTCACCTTCCCGAACCATCGCTCGTCCCGGGCCGTCCTCGAGCGGGCGCATGCGCTGGAGCGTGCGGATCGTGGCGAACCCCACCATGCCATCGGGAGCGTCGCCTACGTTGCGCTGGAACTCACGAACGGCGCGCTCGGTGTTCGGACCGAACATCCCGTCTTCCTTGCCGGCATCGAACCCCAGCCCGTTCAGCTTGCGTTGTAACGCTCGTACGTCATCACCCCGGTACACGGGGGCGTGGAGATAGAGAGAGCGGTCCCCCAGCCGGTAGCCGGCTTCGACCAGTTGGCCCCAGGTATCGGGGCCAACGAGTCCATCGACTCGCAGACTGCGAGATCCCTGGAACGCGCGAACCGCGACCTCGGTGGATGCACCGAACCCACTCGCGGCCTCCTCTGGATCTATCGAGAACCCGAGGTCGGCCAAACGCTGCTGGATATCACGAACCTCAGGTCCGCTCTGGCCGGC
>JAYVBZ010000082.1:0-4570 GCA_043750215.1 Actinomycetota bacterium | reverse complement strand
TGGCAGAGGCGCCGATGGTCGCTCAGCGCAGAGGAAGAGACCACTGCTTGATGTCACGAGCGACGGACCGCGCGATGGGTTTCGGCACGCCTGCCTCGGACGCGAAGGCTGCCCACCTGGACGTGGCGTCCAGAACCTGGTCGATCGCGGCGGAGACTTGTGGGACGGCGAAGCGATCACCAACCTCGACCACGTCGGCCCGTGTGATGTCCGTCACGCGTCCGTTTACGGCCATCAAGTGCTGACGGGTCCATCTACTCTTCGTCGAGTGGGCGTGGGTCACATCGTATGCAGGGGAGATCTTCCAGTTGCCACCCTTGTGTAGCAGGAACGAGAAGTTCTTCGTGTGATCGTCGCAGTTCGCCGCCGCAACATTGAAGACCATCCTGCGGAAGATCTCCGTGCGAGCATCCGGAGGTAGGTCGAGCCGCTTGCCCAAGAGGAAGAGCTGCGCGTAGTCGTGGGCTCCGATCAGTCTGAAGTCAAGTTCGGCTAGCGCACACATGGTTTGCGTATGCACCTTCGTTCCGTCCGAGGGACGGTCGAAGCGACGAGTCATGAAGTGCGCTCGTCCCCCTTCCTCGACCAAACGGCATTCGGTCATGTCGATACCAGCGGCTTTGGCCATGAGGTGATATCCGAACTCGATGCGACCGTAGGAACCGGTTGCACCCATGTCTTCGTCATGGCCAACGCCGTCCAGCTTCAAAACCCAGTGCTCGAAGCCGGGAGGCGCAGGTACCTGACCCGAGCGCAGTTCGCCCGTCGCTGGGTCGAGAGCGACTACGGCCTTGGCCCTGGCACCACCTGCCGAAGTGCCGACAGCCATCAGTTCGGATAGGGCCTGCATGGTTTCCTTCTCCGTTGTCATCCGGCCCGCGATAGCGCTTCGTGCGGCCAGGACGAGGGTCGAAAGGTCGATGGCCGTGGCCTTCTGTGTTCTTGGGCCGCGGATCGGATGGAACTCCAGAGCCCCCACGCCGCGCGTTCCGAGATATGCCAATCGATCCAGGGCGGTTATCTGGTCGGAGGCGATCCCTTCTCTCGCGAGGTAGGCGGTCGTCAGGGCGTTCCCGAAGGCGTCCGGCAGCGAGTCGGCCACCATCGAGGGAAGGCGCTGATACGTCCCTGGTTCCAGCGCCGCGAACACGAAGGGTTGACCTGCTGCTTGGATGGGCATCGTGGTGGGCGCCAGCTCGATACCTGCCTTGGCCCAGGCAGGCTCGTACTCGAACGCGTAGAAGCCCGATCGTTCATCTAGGGCGATCGCGCCTACTCGCGAACCCCAGCACCAGACCTCAACGACGTCGACCGGCTTGTATGCCACTAGTCACCTCGGGGTGCCGTGGGTGCGCACGCGCATCCTTGTGCGCGGAGCTCGCTGCTTGGCTCGAAGCACCTGGATGGGGGAGACGGCTATCGGTGGTGACAACGACTCGAGCCAGTCGGTACGCCCGACTGCCCGCATGACGGCGATCAACGTCTTCAGCGATGATCCCTTGCCTCGCTCGAGGTTGGATACTGCGCCGACCGAGATGTTCGCCAGCTCGGCCAGGCGCTTCTGGTCGAGAGCCCTGGCGATCCTCGCGTTTCGGACGTGCTCACCGATGACTTCTTCCCACTCCTGGGTGGTTCGATTGCCGCTCTCCACGGACATTCCTCCTAGATAGGCGTAGTTCTTACTTCTACACCGAGCATCATACGATTTATGCGCGCATAGGACCGCGCATAGTAGTCAGAAACATGATGGTTAAGGGCTGATATTACCATAATATCTATAGTTCTAGGGATTAAGCGCTGATACATTGTTGACCCCTTCGGGGGTGCGCCCGTCCAAGGACGCCCTGCCTTCGGACTGCCCCCCGACCGGCAGGCCACGAAAGAGGTGATCGTCTGCCCGCGCGCCAGGTCCTGCGAAACGAGTCGTCGGGTCTCGGTGAAGCCGCGCTACGAAGGGGTCGGACGACCCTCGTCCGTCGGCACGCTCTGGCTCGGTGTGATGAGGAAGGCGATGCACGCGACGCCCATCCAGGCCGCCAGCCACAGGAACGCGGCCGTAGGAGACACGAGGGTCCAAAGGATCCCCGCAACGGCACTCGCCGCGAAGTTACCGATGCTCTGCGCTCCCGCTAGGAGGCCGAAGGCCGAGCCGCGGATCGGCTCGGGCGCCATGGTTGCCACGGCTGCGGCCTCCGCCGTCTCGGCGAACCCGATCCCGATACCGGCCAGCACGAACCCGGCGAGCAGCACGAGGATCCGTGCCCCCGAACCCGCGAAGATCAAGTATGCGACCAGGAAGGCACCAGCGCCGATCAGCAGGGAGTGGATCGCACTCCGGCGGTCGCTCAGATGCCCGGCCGGAACGCTCGCAAGCGTCCCGGCAACGTTGTAGCCGACGTACAGGAGCAGCGCGATCTGTGCGGCGGCGTGCTCGCCGCGTGAAGGGGTCAGCAGTTCGGTCGCCCGAAGGATCATCAGCGTCGCGGCGGCGTTGCCGAACTCGAAGGCGCCCATCCCGATGAAGAGCCGGCCGAGGTTTCCCCGCAAGACGGGCCGCACCTGCAAGCGGATCGGGCGATGTTCCTGGGTCGTGGGCCGCGAGACATGGCGCGCCGCGTAGGAGATCGCCACGGCCGCCAGCAGTCCGGGAACGATCGACCACAAGATGGCCTGTCGAACCCCTACCAGCGAGACGAGCAGCAGGGCGAGCAACGGACCGACGATCGCGCCGAAGTTGTCCATCGCACGTTCGAACCCGTAGGCCCGGCCGTAGGCGCCCGGCTCGACGACGTCTGCCAACAGCGCGTTGCGTGAAGGTCCACGGATCCCGCGCGCCGCCCAAGCTCCCGCTCGCAAGATGCCCACCTGCAGGGGAGTGGTGGCTAGCCCGATCGCACTGGAAAGCACTGCCGTTGTGGTGTAGCCGCCGATCGCCGTGTTCCGACGCCGGTGAGGGTCATCGGCGAGCGCACCGCCCGCGAGCTTGGCGACACCGGCGATGCCATCGGCAACCCCTTCGATCAACCCAAGGGCCGCCGCTGGAGCGCCGAGCGTCACCGTCAGTAGGCTCGGCAGCAGCGACGTGGGGATCTCGTGACCGACGTCGGAGAGAAAGCTCGCAACGCCGATCGCGCCGGCCGCCGGCGTCAACCAGGCAACGCGTCTCGCCGACGTCGGTTCCGGTGGATCCTCCATGCCGGCGAGTATCCCCCGAGGGACGCCCCTCCTTCTGATTCGGCCCACATCATTGCTGCTGCCACGGTGGATCCCAGGGGCCAGTGATCGTCGGGATCTTGGCGGGATCTGTCCGGTTCGTGTGCAGCGTGCCCTCAACCTGCGCTGCCCACTCCCACAGATGACCGCCGGCGGAGCCTTGCCCCACGATCGAGATGGCGCAGAGGTACACGGGTGCTACGTCGAAGCCATGCGGTTCATCGACGCGGCAGTCGGTTGGAGCGTCGTAGCTCATGCCATCGGGGGGATGCTGGAACCGACCCGCCTGCGCGAGCGCCAGCATCCTGCTGTGGGTACTACCCCTCTTAACCTGTGGGTACTCCTCGAGAAGGGCCGCAAACCGTGTGGTCAGGGAGTTCGAGAACACCGAAACTCAGGACCCTGACATCTCAAAACTCCGCCGACCAGGTCACCGGTTGGTGTCCCATGCGATCGCGGGTCGGTTGAAGGTTCGGCGCGCCTGCTTTGTTTCATCCATCTCCCCAACCCCTACTGAAAGTGAGGCGCGTCAGCCAACTCACTTCTGAGGCGCCAATCCCAAGATCCGTTGGATCCCGGTGTTGAGCATCTGGGACGTAATGGGTCCGGACAATGTTGTGACCTTGTTCCCTGCTGCATCGAAGAAGATCGTATCGGGTTGGCCTAGGAAGCCGAGTTCGGTCTTGATCGCTCCCGTCGGATCGAACACGCTCGGGTACGGGATGTGGAACTCGTTGGTGAATGCCGTCGCAGCCTGTTTCTGGTCGAGGATGTCCACACCGACGAACTGCACCTGATGCCCGTATCTACGAGCGGCCGCCGACAACAGCGGAGCTTCAGTCCGGCAGGGTCCGCACCATGAAGCCCAGATGTTCACCACTACCGGGGTTCCCTTCAACTGCGCGAGCAACGCGTCGAACTTCCCCGCGTCGAACAGCGGAAGGCCGGGCGTGGTTCTGGGCAGCAAGGGGACCTGGGCCGCATTGATGGCTGGACTGCCGCTCGCGACCGGCGCGTCCGAGGCTGAACCCGAGCACGAGTACGCGAGGAGGGAAAGGACGAACAGGGTTGCGACCAACGGGCGCGGACGGAGCGCGCTCATAGCAGCGGTGAGAGCGCGGCGTCTATCTGCTGTGCCGCGGCGACGCCGGGCCCTAGGCGCGCTCGGATCGCGCCCTTGGCATCGATCACGATCACCCACGGCTCGTCGGTGAAGCCCCACGCCTTGAAGGCCGGCGAGAGGTTCTTCGGAGTTGCAGGCGGTGGCGTGAGATCGGGGCCCGGCAAGAACTCCTCCACATGGATGAAGTTCGCCCGGCCTGCGCCGTAGTGCTCGAAGACGAGGAGCTGTTCATCC
>JAYVBZ010000081.1:0-2689 GCA_043750215.1 Actinomycetota bacterium | reverse complement strand
TCCTCGTGCGGTCCTTCAACCACGTGGACGCCGGTCGCGACCTCCGGGTCATACTCCACCGCCACCCCACCCGACAGCGTCCCCACCGCAGGATGCGATGCGTCGACGCCGCTGTCGATGATCGCCACCTTGACGCCAGCACCGGTGCTGTCACCCCAGGCCCATTCGGGCGTGATCTGGGCCGGCAGGTCAACCGCAACCTCCGCCAGGTGACCCCGTTCGAACTGCCATGCCCAGGCGGGCTTCACGCGGACGGGTCCCGCGCCTGCGCGTAGCTCACGAAGGTCGAAAGCATCCGCACCGCAGCCGTTCGTTCTTCGGGTCCCAGCTTGCCCAACTCGTAGAAGAGCCAGGCGAGTTCGCCCAGGTCCCCGGCAGGCTTGCGCGTCCCGGACCCCGCCTCGCGCAGGGCGTCCGAGAGATCCACGTCGTCCACCGCGCCGGCGACGGCCCGAAAGAACACCGCCCCCAGGTTCTCGAAGGTGAGCGATACGCGCAGAGCCAGCGCCGCCTGATGACTGAGCACAGCCACCGCCCGTTCGTCGTCCGCGTTCGTCTCTGCCCGGGCATCCAGAACCTCCATCACGCCAAGGACGTCGCCGTCATCTTCCAGGGGCAGCGCCCAGAGCGCATCGGGCACATAGCCGGTGGAGGCAGCGACCTCAGCGGCGAACCGCGGGTCCTTGGTGACGTCGGAGACCGTGATCGACTGGCCCGAGGCCACAACCCAGCCGGCGATGCCTTCGCCCGCTGGCATCTGCGCTCCCAGGACCCGTTCGGCGCCCGCCCCCGAGGCGGCCACGAAGGTCAGCGTCTCCTCAGAGCGATCGAGCACGGCTACCGAGCAGGCCTGGGCCTTCAGCAACGACCGGACGGCCTCGGTCACCTCATGGAGCAGCTCGGAATAGCCGGGCGGCTCCAGGCCGGGGCCGATGTGGGCCGCCAGACCCGCAAGCGTGGAGAGGGTGTCGCGCTGAACATCCATGGGTGCCAGATGCTAGCCGGAATCCGGGCACCGGAAAAGCGAAAGGCCGGGTGCTCACGCACCCGACCCCGCAGGAGTAACCACCTTCAGTGCTTGCGCTGGCCTTCGGTGTCGTCCGCTGTCTCTTCGACCGTCAGGCCCCTGATGTGCTTCTGGCCTTCGGTGTCGTCCGCTTCCTTGTCCTTCAGGTCCTTGTCCTCGGCCATCTGGTGGCCTCCTTTCGGTCGGACCCCACGGGGTCTTGGTTCCTTCTACACCTGCATCTTCCGCCTAGGCAAGCCCCCTGACTGTCGGCTACCCGACAGTCGGGGTGTCGGATTCCCGACAGGTCCTTGCGCGGCCTCGCGCTGGGTCGGTCGGCGTAAAGACGACGCGGTGGGCGGGGTGGGTGCGGGCAAGGCGACCGGACATGGTGTCGGCCAGGGTGCGCGCTCCCATGGGCGCACCCGCGAGCCCCTGGAGGAAGTCCTCGCCATCGATACGGAACAGCTCGCACTGGGAGCTAGCACAGACCGTGGCCGTTCGCGGCATCCGTTCCAGTACCCCGATCTCCCCGAAGTAGTCCCCGGCCCCAAGATCCCGGACGGGCGCGCCGCCGGAGGTCACTTTCAGATCGCCCGAAACCACCACGTAGATGGCGTCAGCCGGCTCCCCCTCGGCGACGACCACCTCTCCCGGACCGGCCATCTGCGATCGCAGGGAACCCGCGAGTGATTCCAGGGCCAGGGTGGACGCGCCGTCGAAGATCCTCAAGCGCGCCAGGATCTGGACGCGCCCGGATAGCTCCTCCGCGCGAGCGGACGCCACCCGGTCGACCGCCCTGGCACGAGGCAGCCCCGCCAGCATGCAGGCCACCAAGAACCCCCCGGCCACCACCAGAGCGCCCGTCAGCCCGAGAGCCCGTTCGGTCAGCGGTGCCACCAACGATCCGAGCATGATCCCGGTCACCGAGATGGTCGTCATGATCCCCAGCGCGCGTCCCACAACTTCCTTCGGCGCCACGCGCTGGATAGTGGTGATGGTGACCACATCGGCCACGATGATGGCCACGCCCTCCAGAAGCAGGATCGGCACCAGCGGCACGGCGCTCGCCGTGGCGGCCATCACGAACAGCGGCGCCGAGGTTGCGATCAGCGAGACCACAAGGATCACCGCGGGACGACGTGAACGCGCGAGCCGGCCGGAGAGGCCGACGCCCAAGATGCCGCCCACACCCGAGATCGCCAGCAGGAACCCGACCCCCTCGGTGCCCCAACCCAGGCGCTCGAGGGCCACCAGCGGATAGAGCACCAGCTCCTGCCCGAACGTGATCGTGAACGCGATCATCATCAGGGCGAGCAGCATGAGATTGCTCGAGGATCGGAAGGCCTGGAACCCGGCGACCAGGCGCGTGGCCAGCGAGTCTTCGGCCTCACCTTCTTCGGGTGCGGCCGAGGTTCGGATCCGCCAGACCAAGGCCGCCGAGACCAGGAACGTCGCGGCGTTGATGGCGAACGCCAGGGGGGGTGAGCCCCCGACGACCAGGATCAGGCCGCCCAGGGCCGGCCCGAGCGTGATGGCGATGTTGTCGACCGCTCCAGAGAGGGAGTTGGCCGCCGCCAGGTCTTCTTCACCCACCAGCGCAGGCGTCAGCGCGCCGACGGCGGGGAAGTACGGGGTGGAAACGGCGCTGCACGCGGATGCGATCAGGATGACGATCATCAC
>JAYVBZ010000080.1:0-2096 GCA_043750215.1 Actinomycetota bacterium | reverse complement strand
CAGATCGCGCGGGCCTTCCTGGTATCCGAGCCCACGATCCAGCAACGGCTGGTGCGTGCGAAACGCAAGATCCGGGATGCGGGGATCCCCTACCGGGTGCCGCCGCGGACGCTCCTATCCGAGCGTCTGGGCGGCGTGCTCGCGGTGGTCTACCTCATCTTCAATGAGGGGTACGCCTCGCTCCAGGGGGAACTGGTGACCGCCGAGCTCTGCGAGGAAGCCATCTGGCTCGCACGGACGCTTTCCGGCCTCATGCCGGACGAACCCGAGGCGCTCGGGCTCCTTGCCCTCCTGCTCTTACATCACTCCCGGAGTGATGCGCGGACCGATGGTCTCGGCGACCTCGTGCTCCTGGAGGACCAGGACAGGTCGGCGTGGAACCACGACATGATCGATGAGGGGATGGCGACGCTCGATCGCGCGATGGCGATGGGCGCACCAGGGCCGTATCAGGTGCAGGCAGCGATCGCCGCTCTGCACGCGGGTGCCCCTAGGCCCGAAGACACTGACTGGCCCCAGATCGCGGCGCTGTACGCGCGGCTGCTGAAGCTGCAGCCGACCCCCGTCGTCGCGCTCAACCACGCGGTGGCAGTCGCGATGGCGGACGGACCGGTCGCGGGGCTCCTCCTCATCGAGCCGCTTGCTGTCGAACTCCACGACTACCACCTCTTCCATTCGGCCAAGGGAGAGCTGCTTCGCCGTTCAGGCAGGAACGATGAGGCCGCGCTCTCCTTCGAACGGGCGCTCGCTCTGGTGGTCAATCCCACCGAGCGGAACTTCCTGCAACAGCAGCTCGTTGCCGTCAGCAGACCTCCGTCCACCTGACAGGCGGGGTAGGAGGCCTCACGCGCGTCGGCGGCATACCGTAGATTCCGTTCGAAGATGCTCTTTCCGACCACAGATTTCGCCCTGTTCTTCTGCCTGGTGTTCGTCGGGCACTGGGTACTGAACCACAGGCCCGTGGCGTGGAAGCTCTTCATGATCGGCGCAAGCTACGTCTTCTACTCCTGGTGGGACTGGCGGTTCGTGGTGCTGCTGGCCGTCGTCAGCCTCCTGGCCCAGATCGGCGCGACACTGATCGCTCGGCAACCCGAGGAGAACCGGCGCCGAGCTGCGGCCATGGCCACCGTCGTCCTTCTGCTCACCCCCCTCGCCTACTTCAAGTACTACGGGTTCGTCTCCATCAACCTCACGAATGCGTTCCAGGGACTCGGGCTGCACGTTGGGCTTCCACTCACCGACGTTGTGTTGCCGGTCGGCGTTTCGTTCTTTTCGTTCATGGCGGTGAGCTATGTCGTGGACGTGGCCCGAGGACATGCTCCTGTGGCCTCGGCCATCGACGCATTCCTCTACCTCTCCTTCTTCCCGCATCTGGTGGCGGGCCCCATCGTTCGCCCGACCGAACTGATCCCCCAGTTGGACGTTCGGCGAGACCAGCGCCATGTGGACATCACCGGTGCGGCCTGGCTGATCTTCGGCGGCCTCTTCAAGAAGATCGTCGTCTCGAGCTATGTGGCGGACACCATCGTGAACCCGGTGTTCGGAGACCCGGCTCGGCATTCGGCGATCGAGGCGGTCTTCGCCGCGGTCGGTTACGCGGTGGTCATCTACAGCGACTTCAGCGGCTACACCGACATCGCGATCGGCGTGGCGAAGCTCCTGGGATTCGAGTTCCCGCGTAACTTCGATCGGCCTTACACCGCGCGGACCCTGCAGGGATTCTGGCGGCGATGGCATATGACGCTCAGTCGGTGGCTCCGCGACTACCTGTACATCCCGCTGGGCGGGGATCGCCGAGGGACGCGGCGCACAGCCATCAACATCATGCTGACCATGGTGCTCGGTGGCCTCTGGCACGGCGCCGGCTGGACCTTCCTGTTCTGGGGTGCCCTGCACGGAGGGGGGGTGGTAGCCGGCCGATGGCGACGCGCGCGGCGACCTGACACGCGTCCCGAGACGACCGCGGTGGTGTGGGGACAGCGCGCCGCGACGTTCGCGTTCGTGTGTCTGGCATGGGTGTTCTTCCGCGCGGATTCTCTGGACACGGCGTTCGGGCTGCTGGGGCGCTTCCTATCCGGGTGGACAACGCCGACATT
>JAYVBZ010000079.1:0-2359 GCA_043750215.1 Actinomycetota bacterium | reverse complement strand
CGATGGTCCTCCCGTGGAAGGAACCCTCTAGCGACACGATCTTCGTCTTGCCACGCGGGAGGCCCCACTTCCGGACCAGCTTGAGCAGGGCTTCGTTCGCTTCCGCGCCGGAGTTACAGAAGAAGACGCGCGCGTCCGGGATCGGCAACACGCCGGCGAGCCGTTCGGCGAGCTCTGCTTGCGGAGTGGTGACATAGAGATTGCTGACCAGACCCACCTCGCCGGCAGCCTTCGTTACAGCGGCCACCCATGCCGGGTGCGCGTGTCCAAGGACAAGTGCCCCCAGGCCGCCGGTGAAGTCCAAGTACTCCGCGCCCTGGTCATCCCAGACCAGCGAGCCGCTCCCGCGAACCAACGAGACGGGGAACCGCGCGTAGGTCGGCATGACGAACGTCTCATCGACCATCAGGCATCCGGCTCCGCGTCGGGCGTGATCATCGTGCCGACGCCCTCGGGGGTGAACAGTTCAAGCACGAGCGAATGCTCGACGCGCCCATCCACCAGGTGCACCCGGCCGACCCCGGCCTTCAGGGCCCGCACGGAACTCTCGAGTTTCGGGATCATCCCGCCCTCGACGATGCCGTCGGCCGCCAGGAGATCCAGGCACTGCTGCGCGGAGAGTTCGCTCAGGAGATCGCCGGCCGCGCCGATCAATCCCGGCACGTCGTTGATGAAGACCAGCTTCTCCGCGCCCAACGCCATCGCCAGTTCGCTGGCGACTACATCCGCGTTCACGTTGTAGGCCTGACCCGTCCCGTCCATGGCGATGGAGGCGATCACCGGCACGTAGCGCTGCTCCAGGAGGGTGTGGACCACGCCCGGATTCACGTGAACAACTTCCCCCACGAAACCAAGGTCGGGCCCGGATTGCTTGCGCGCCAACAGGAGTCCGCCGTCGACGCCGGAAAGTCCGACCGCCGGCACGTCGCCCGTTACCAGCGTGGAGACCACGTCGGTGTTGAGCTTGCCGGCAAGGACCATCGTGGCGACATCGAGTGTCTGCGCGTCGGTGACCCGCAACCCATCCACGAACTGCGTCTCGATCCCGAGCTGCGCGGACATCTGAGTAACCTGCGGTCCGCCGCCGTGAACGACCACCGGGTTGATGCCGGCGCTCCGTAGCAGCGCGATGTCCTCGGCGAACGGCTTGGCCAGTCCAGCCTTCTCCATGGCTGCGCCGCCGTACTTCACGACGATCACCTTGCCGTGGTGCTCGCGCATGAACGGCAGCGCTTCTAACAGCGTCCTGGCTTTGGACACCGTGCGTTCGCGGATCTGTGGTGGCAGGTTCGTGCCCATGGTCATGTCGTGTGCTCCCCGTTGATCCGGGCGCAGGTGTTGGTCAGGTGTGTCACGGGTAGACCGCCAACGAGGGAAGCGACGTGGTCTGATCGAACCCGCTCGCGATGTTGAAGTTCTGGATCGCTTGCCCGGCGGCGCCTTTGATCAGGTTGTCCACCGCACCGATGACCACGGCGGTGCCGGTGCGGGGGTCCGCAACGGCTTGGAGTTCGACCATGTTGGTACCGCGGGTGCGCTTCGAGTCGACCATTCCGCCGGCCGGGATCACGCGCACGAAGGGTTCCGAGTGGTAGGAGGCGATGAGCGCGTCGGTGAGCTGCTCGGTGGTGACGCCCGGAGCCAGCGAGGCGTAGGCGGTGGTGAGCACCCCACGCACGGTGGGAACCAGGTGCGGCACGAAGATGACGGGGATCGCGATACCGGTCGCGAGTTCGATGCCATGTTCCATCTCCGGGGTGTGTTGATGTCCCGGCACCCGATAGGGGCGGATAGATTCCTCGGTCGAGGTGAACAGCGTTGACTCGTTCGCCGCTCGGCCCGCCCCCGATAGGCCCGTCTTGCCGTCGACCCGTACAGGCGCAACTTCGATGAGGCGGGCTGCGAGGAGCGGAGAGATGCCCAGGATCACGGGGGTCGGGTAACACCCGGGATTCGCGATCAGCGGGGCGCCGATCAGGCGTTCGGCGAACAGCTCGGGCAGTCCGTAGACGGCCTTGTCGAGCCGGCTGGGCGCCGGGTGATCGAACCCGTACCACTCCGGGTACCGGTCGGCGGGGAGCCGGAAGTCCCCCGCTAGGTCGATGACCCGCATCCCCGAGTTCAACAGCTCCGGCACCAGGGGTGAGGTCGTGCCGTTCGGGAGGGCAAGGAACGCGACGTCGGCGGCCTCCCGCATGGCCTCCGCCTCCACCGGAGCCAACACCCGAGAGCCGAGATCGAGCGGAGCCAGGTGTGGGTGGACCTGCCCGAGCGTCTTCCCGGCCGAGTCTCGCGCGCCCAAGAACGTGATCTGAACCTGCGGATGTCCCGACAGGAGCCGGACCAGTTCACCGCCGGC
>JAYVBZ010000078.1:0-5934 GCA_043750215.1 Actinomycetota bacterium | reverse complement strand
CCCCGGAACCGGGGATTTCCCCCGGGGCCGGACGCGGACTCATGCCATCACGTCGCCGGGATCGCAGTTGGCCCCGCACACGAGCACCGCGACGCGCTCGCCCGGTGCGAGAAGGTAGGCCCCGCACAGGAGCGCCGCGGTCGAGGCAGCCCCGCCGGGCTCGGCCACGAGAGAACAGTGTCGCCACAGCCAGATCTGCGCGTCGCGGATCGCGGAGTCCGGGACCAGCACCACGCCGGCAACATCTCGCTTGACCGTCTCGAATGCGATCTCTCCTACCCGCGCAGCTCCCAGCGAGTCCGCCGCGATGCCACCGACCTGGGTCGCCACCGGTTCGCCGGCGGCGAGCGCCGCGGTCATGCTGGCGGCTGCCTCCGGCTCCACGCCGACCACCTTCACGCTCGTCCCCTTCAGCCACGAGGTGATCCCGGCGATGAGTCCGCCCCCACCGATGGCGACCAGAACCGTGTCCATCTGTGGGAGCTGTTCGCTCAGTTCGATAGCGACCGTGCCTTGTCCCGCGACCACTTCGGGCTGGTCGAAGGGATGCATCAGGAGGGCACCGGTCTCGATCGAGCGACGCTCCATCGCGGCCGCAGCCTCGGCGTAGTACCCGGGTACCACCCGCACCAACGCTCCGAGATCTCGGATCCCGTCGATCTTGCTTGTGGGCGACGTCTCGGGCACGAAGATCTCTGCCGGGTGGCCCAGGGTGTGCGCTGCGTAGGCCACCGCGCGCCCGAAGTTCCCGCCGCTTGCCGCGATCACGCCGGCGCGGGGAACATCGCTGGCCAAGAGCTTGCTGAACGCGCCGCGCGCCTTGAACGAACCGGTGTGCTGCAGGAGTTCGAGCTTGAGGGTGATCTCCGCGTCGCCCTGGACCAGCGACCCCGCTTCCAATGGCGAGACCGGGGTATACCGCACATACCGTCGGATGCGTTCGTAGGCAGCAGACACCTGCTCGCGCGTCACGAGCTCTGTGCTCACGAGGGCTCCGATCCAACCGGCGGGGAACCGAGCGGCGCCTTCAGGAAACCTCGATATGCACCAACATGTTCGAACCCCAGCCGCTCGTAGAGTTGTTTGGGCCAGTCGTCGGCATCGGCTTCGATGAAGACCATCTCTGCACCGGCCTCACGTCCCTCCGACGCCGCTCGGAGCACGATGTTCCGGGCGACGCCGCGGCCCCGGAATTCCTCGAGGGTGTCCACACTTTCCACCTGCGCGATGCCCTCATGTATGTAGAGCTCACAGGTTCCTGCGATGACGCCGTCGATACGCTGCACGAAGAACCGAGCCCCGATCTTCTCCTCCAGCCAGCCGGGGAACTCTGAAAGCGACTCGGCAACCCCGGGCGCCCGTCCCCATTCCTCGCGCAGGCAGAGGTCCATGAGGAGCTCGCGCCGACTTGCGTGGTCGATCTCCTCGACCAGGTCCAGCTGGCCGGGCCTGTCGGGTTCGCCACGTTGAACCATGCTCACGACCCTCTCCCCCACGTACCCGAGGTCGCGGATGCCGGCTGCAAGCCGGATCCCCTCATCGTCGGAGAGCAGCACCTTGCGGTGGACGTACCCGCCGAGCAGGCGATCCAGTTCCGCGACTACGTCCTGCGGGGTAGCCGGGGCGATGCGATCCGCGAACAGGAGGTTGGCGTTGTAGCGGATCGGAAAGTCGTCGTTGAAGTACGCCGTCCCGAAACGGGTGTGTTCGGTCCTGGTGCTCGTAGTTTCGAAGAACCAGCGCGCGAACTCCGTGATGCGGCCGAACTCATCCATCCGGTAAGCCTACCGGCGGTTACGCGTGGGGGTGCTTGGCTTCGTCCCACAGGACGCGCAACTCCATGTCCGTGAGGGTCCCAAGGTCCAGGCCTCGCGCGGATGCGAGCGCAGCCGTGCGTTCGTATCGCTCCGAGAATGACCGAACCGTGCGGCGAAGCGCGGTCTCGGCATCGGCGCCGTCAGTTCGCCCCACTGCCACCGCGGCGAACAGCACGTCGCCGAGTTCGGCCTCCCGATGATCTGGATCTTCGGCCTCGGACAATTCGGAGACCTCCTCGCGGAGCTTCGCCAGCGCCTCCTCGCGCGAACGGAACGCGAATCCCCAACCGGCGGCGCGGCGCTGCACCTTCGCGGCGCGGGCCAGAGCCGGCAGGGTCACCGGGATGTCGTCCTGGACCCCCTTGCGCCCTCCGGTCTCCTCCGCCTTGAGCTTCTCCCAGTTGACCAGGACCTCATCGGCTCCCGACACCTGGGTGTCGCCGAACACGTGCGGATGCCGATGGATGAGCTTGCGAACCAACCCGTCGGCGACATCGTCGATGTCCCATCCGCCGGCGTCGGCGGATATCTGCGCGTGGAACGTCACCTGGAGAAGGACGTCGCCGAGCTCGTCAAGGATCCGGTCCGCGTCGTCGGCTTCGATCGCCTCGATCAGCTCGTGTGTTTCTTCCAGGAGATGGCGCGCCAGACTCCGGTGGGTTTGCTCCTGGTCCCACGGGCAGCCGCCGGGGGCGCGCAACGCTGCCTGCACCTTGAGCAGGTCGAGCAGACGCTGACCGCCAAGGTGAGACGGCGCCGGACCCTCGGGCAACTGCCCCGGAGTCCGCTCGTTCACGACCCGGACGAACCCGCCGGCGCCGGCACCGCAGGACTCACGCTCTGGCTTGCCGAACTGGTGCTGGTGATCGGGATGACACCCCGCGCCGGGTCATACGTGCCGAACGCCGGATTCACGGTGACGGGGGAAGTCTTGTTCTGGGCCGTCATCCAATCCTGGAAGGCCGTTCCGCCCGCCTGCTGGAGCAATTGAGCCTTGGCCTGGGAGAACGGCACCACCGTTTCGGAGTTCAACAGGATCACGTGCCAGCCGAAGTTGGACTGCACGGGCTTGGAGATCTCACCCGGCTTGAGCGCCAGCACCGCGTCGGCGAACGGCTGCACGAATCCGCCGCTCTGCGCCCCGGGGGCAGCGCTCACTGCTTGCGCGTAGTGACCGTGGTTAGTGGCGGCGCCGGGATCGATGGAGACCTTCGTCGCCAGCGCCTCGAAGTCTTTCTGCGAGAACCCGGGCGCGGTAACCTGCGCGTAGATCTTGTCCGCCTCGGGCTTCGTCTTCACCAGGATGTGGTCCAGATCCACGGTCGTGAAGACGCCGAGCTGCTGCTTGTACATGGATCGCAGCTGGGTGTCGGTCACGGCTCCTGATTCGATCGCCGTTCGGACGTTACCTGCAAGGACGAACTCGCTGGCGAGCGTGGTCAGGTCCGCCCGCGTGAGGCCGTTCGCCTTGAGGGCCGCATCGATCTTCGGGGCCCCCAGCTGCGTGTCAAGGTCGGTCAAGGACTTCGTGACGTCGGCGGCGGTAGCGGTGATCTTGTTGGCCGTCGCGTACTTGTTCACGTACACGCCTTGGATGAGGTAGCCCAGCGCCTGGCGATTGCAGCCCGCTACATCGAAGACCGGCGCGCTGGTGGCGGTGCTGGGTGCGCCTGCCCCGCACTGGGAACCGTTGATGGCAGCGATGAACTTGAAGATCTTCACCTCGCTGGCAAGTTGTGCCTTGCTGATGACGGTGCCACCCACCTTCGCGGCGGTGTTGGGATCTTGGCCCGCGGCACTGGAGCCAGAACAAGCTACGGCCGATAGAGAAAGGATCAGGACGGGCATGAGGAGACGCCGGAAAGTATTCATGAAGGGTTCACTGTACTAGCCGGTCTGCCGAAACAGGTGCTCAGGCGTCCTCGACGGCCGTCAGCAACATCTTCTCCACAGCCCTGGCCAGATCTGCGCCGAACACCCGCTCGGGAACCAGGTTCAGGGTTCGCTTCACATCGTGATAGGTGGCCTTGAACACCCGCTCTTCCAGATCGGGCAGGAGCGCCCCCGGGATGGAGACAGGAGTCAGCCGAACCTGGTCCTTGTACGTGATGACCTCTTCAACCCCCAAGCGCGCGCAGGTCACGCGGAGCGAGCCGATCGCGAAGAGCGTTTCCACTTCGACCGGCAAGGCCCCATAGCGGTCGACCGTCTCGTCATGGATCGCGGTGAGTGTTTCGTGATCGCCCGCCAGCCCGATCCGCCGGTAGAGCTCCAAGCGGAGCGATTCCTGCGCTACCCATCCCGGTGGGATGAACGCCTTCACGGGCAGGTCGATCCGCAGATCCTTCTCCACCGGGATGTCCTCGCCCTTGAGCTCAGCGACGGACTCGGCCAGGAGGCGGGCGTACGCGTCGAACCCGATCGCGGCGATGTGACCGTGCTGTTCGGCGCCCAAGATGTTGCCGGCGCCGCGGATCTCCAGGTCACGAAGCGCGATCTGGAACCCTGACCCCAGGGCTTGATGCTTCGCGATGCTGGCCAGTCGCTCGTGCGCCTCCTGGGTCATCTCACGTTGAGGCGGGAAGAACATGTAGGCGAACGCGCGCTCCGTCGAGCGACCGACGCGCCCGCGCAGCTGGTACATCTGCGCCAACCCCAGCAGATGGGCGGAGTCGACGATCAGCGTGTTCGCGTTCGGCACGTCCAGACCCGACTCGATGATGGTGGTGCTTACCAAGATGTCCGCGTCGCGTTCCCAGAACCGGACCATCTGCTTCTCCAGCTGATCCTCGTCCATCTGGCCGTGCGCGACGGCGATCCGTGCCTCCGGGAGTTGTTCGTGGATCCATGCCGCCTGGCGATCGATCGTGGCCACTCGGTTATGCACCCAGAACACCTGTCCCTCACGCAGGAGCTCGCGCTTCACGGCTCCGATGGCGAGCCCTTCGTCGTAGCTGCCGACGTAGGTCAGAACAGGCTGGCGATCCTCCGGGGGTGTATCGATGGTGCTCATCTCTCGTATCCCCGTCAGCGCCATCTCCAGCGTGCGCGGGATGGGCGTCGCCGTCATCGTGAGTACGTCCACATGTGCACGGAGCTTCTTCAGACGCTCCTTATGCGCGACCCCGAACCGCTGTTCCTCGTCAACCACGAGCAACCCCAGGTCCTTGAACTTCACGTCGCCGGAGATGATCCGATGCGTACCGATCACCACGTCCACGGTCCCCTTGGCTGCTGCTTCCAGAACCTTGCGCTGCTGCGCGGGATCAACGAAGCGGGAGAGCATGGCGACCTTCACCGGGAACGGGGAGAAGCGTTCGCTGAAGGTGTTGAAGTGCTGCTCGGCCAGAAGCGTGGTGGGAACCAGGATGGCGACCTGCTTGCCTTCCATCACTGCCTTGAACGCCGCGCGAACCGCGATCTCGGTCTTGCCGAACCCCACGTCGCCGCAGACCAGACGGTCCATCGGCTTGGGAAGCTCCATGTCCCGTTTCACGTCGTCGATCGCGATGAGCTGATCGCCGGTCTCCTCATGCGGGAACGCGTCCTCAAGCTCTCGTTGCCACGGGGTATCCGGTCCGAACGCATGTCCCGGCACGGCCATGCGAACGCTGTAGAGCCGGACGAGTTCGCCTGCCATGTCCTTGACGGCCTTGCGAACCTTGCCGGTGGCACGGGCCCAGTCGGTGCCGCCCATCCGGTGCAAGCGCGGCGCGTCCCCGCCCATATACCGGGCAACCATGCCCACCTGGTCGCTCGGAACATAGAGCTTGTCGCCCTCGGCGTATTCAAGGATGAGGTAGTCGCGTTCGCTCCCCGCAAGTGCGCGATGGGTGATGCCGGCGTACCGGCTCACGCCGTGGATCCGATGGACCGCGTAGTCGCCGGGCTGGAGTTCATCCCCGACGGCGTCGGTCCGCCGCTTGGTGAACCTGGGTGCCGTGCGCGTATGACGCCGCGAACCGAACAGATCCTCTTCGGTTGCCACTGCGAGCTTCGCTGCCGCGAACACGAACCCGTTCCGGAGCGAAGCCTCGGCGGTCTCCATCCCGGCGATGTCACCGATGACTTCGCCGATCCGGTTGAGCGAGCCGTGACCGGCGGCCGTGAGTACCGT
>JAYVBZ010000077.1:0-3093 GCA_043750215.1 Actinomycetota bacterium | reverse complement strand
GGCCAGCCCGCCGTAGACGACCGTCTTGTTCAGGACGACATCGATGTCGTAGAGCCGGTAGCGCAGGATCGCGATGCCGATGGCGATGGGAATGGCGCTGGCCGACAGACTCGACAGAGCGTTCTCGATGTTCGTCGCAGCCTCGGGGTTATGCACGATGGCGCCTATGAAGACACTCGAGAGCAAGCCGAGAGCGATAGGCACGACCGCGAACATGAGCCAGCGCAGCTGTTCACGCTGGGAGCGGTCGGCGCCCCGGTAGCGGAAGACCAGGGACGCGAGCGACAGCAGCGCTGCGGCCAGGAACAGGAACGTCCCGATCGCGCGCATCCCTCCAAAGATCGCGCGGCCGAGTTCTCCGCCGAGGCCGAACGGGTTGACCGATGGTGTCTCCTCGATTCGCCCCGGGAGGAGCATGCTGCCGGCGAGGAACATGATGATGCTGACGGCAGCAAGCCAGGCGACCGGACGCCACCGGCGGCTGGGCAGGTGTCCGTCGGGGAAGAGCAGCAAGGTGAACGAGATGGCGAGGGCCACGCCTAGAGCCCAGATCCAGCTCCCGAGCCAGTCGCCGATGTCCTGGGCCGACGCGCCGAGCTCGCCAACGGCAGACGGCACGACGAAACAGAGGCCGGTTGCGATCATCAGCCAGCCGATCGGGTTATCGGGACGGCGCGAAGCGACCAGCGCGCCGACGGTGGCGAAGGCGACGATGAACACGGAGGTCGTGATCGCCGTGAGCGTGTTTCCCGGGTTGGAGAGCCAGCCCTCCGTCCGGAGCGCGCCGTGAACGAAGGTTGCCAGGTATGTGGCCATCGCAAGTGCCCAGATGCCCCAAGCTAGCCGGCGAGCGGTGCGGGTCCTCACGAGACGCCCCCCGTTTCGGTTGCGGGCACGCTTCCGGCCAGTGTCGTTCCCCGCCCCGGCTCGCTATGAACCTCCAGGTGGCCGCCCAGCGCCGCCAGCCGGTCGGCGATCCCCTGCAGCCCGGTGCCGTAAGAGGTGCCGGCCGTGTCGAAACCGTTTCCGTCGTCGGTCACGGTGAACGTGAGCGCGCCGCCGCCGTTCGACAGGGCGATCGTGGCGCGGCTTGCCTCGGCGTACTTCGCAACGTTCTGCAGGGCCTCCAGGCAGGAGAAGTAGACGGCGGCCTCCACGGCCTGGCCGAAGCGGCCGATGCCGCCGCCTTGGACCGATGTGAGGACGGCCGCCCTTCGGGCCTGGGCCTCGAGCGCGGCCACCAGCCCCTTGTCGGCAAGGAGCGGCGGGTAGATCCCTCGCGCCAGATCACGCAGGTCTTCCAGAGCTGCGGTGGAACGCTCTTGGAGCTGGCCGGCCATCGCGGTGGCCTTCTCGGGGTCGCGTTCGATGACCGTCTGGAGAAGTTTGAGTTGGATGGACAGCGCGACGAGTTGCTGCTGTGCGCCATCGTGGATGTTGCGCTCGAGCTTGCGGCGCTCTTCATCCTGGGCCGCCACCAGGCGCTGGCGCGAGGCTCGGAGTTCTTCGATCAACCGAACGTTGCGAAGGACCAGTCCGGCCTGGTGGGCGAGGTCGTCGACGAGTTGCTGCTTCGCCGGATTCATCGGGTCGTTGGCCGGCATGGTGACCGCGAGGGCACCGAGTTCCTCGCCCCGGTCCAAGACCGGTGTCTGGTGCTCGTCGCCGCCGGGTGCGCCGGTCGCGGCAGCCTCGCGGAGTGCCCCGCCCACGCGGATCAGGATGCGAGCCGCCTGGGCGCCCGTCCCTTCGGCCAGGATCTGGGCCATCCGGGGGAGCACGTCCTCGGACGCGTAGGTCTCGCCGACGCGCGCGGTGAATTCGGTCAGGACTTCGTAGGAGGAGGCGCGTTTGCCGTAGGCGACACGGTCGGCAATGGTTCGCGCGGTGCGAACCACGGGTCGGAACGTGATGAGCAAGAGCAGTGCGCCCAGGAGTAGCCGCGAGCCCACACCGAGCGTCGCGAGTGCGATCACCAGTAAGTAGAGCGCCACCACGGAAACAGCGACCACGGCGACGACCACGGTCTTGCGGATGACGACATCGATGTCGTAGAGGCGATACTTCACCATCGCGATGCCGATCGCCGCGGGGACACCGAGCGCGACGAGGGGCGTGACCACCAACCAGAAGATGGGGCTCACGGGGCCGTTGACGGGGTCGGTGATCACCATGAGCGGCAGCATCACGACGATCCACCCGAGCACAGCGAACGAGAGATAGCCGAGCCACCGGAGCTGTGCCTTCGTTTCGGCATCGGCGCCTCGACTCCGGGCGATGAGGGAGACGATCGCCAGCGGGAAGCCGACGACCATCGCGGTCACCCCCCCTTTTGTCAGGGCGTGCCCTATGTGTTCGAAGCCCGGCACGCCGAGCGGGCTCGCCGCGCTGACACCCAGATCCTCCATGCGGCCGGCCCAGACCATCATGATGGTCTTCGGTGTCAGCAGGCTGGCGACCACCCCCGCGATCGTGAGCCCGCCGACGCCGAACGTGATCCACGACCAGAAGCGGTTGAGCGGCCGTCCGGTGGGGAACAGGAACAGGACCACCAAGATCCCTCCCAGGGCGAGGGAGGGGGTCGGCTCCACGATGGCGAGCACGACATCCGGCGCCGGCAGCGACCCGGGCGCCGCGAAGACCCCGTGCACGAAGTACTCGACCCCGGTGAGGCCCGCGACGAAACCGGCGGCCACGACGAAGCTGAGCCAGGCGATCGCGTTCGTCGGCTCCCGCTTTGCGATCGTCGTACCCACAACCGAGTACGCTCCGGCGGTCAGTCCGTACAGGACGAACAGGGCGATCGTGTTGCTGTCCGGCGCCTTCGCGTGGTTGGCGGCGAGCAAGCCGATCCCCGAGAGCCAGAGCAGGGCGATGAACGCATCGGCTGCGTAGGCCAGGCGCACCGCGGTCCGGGATGTCAAGGCGCCCCCCCGATGGCCGCAGCGTCGATGTGACCTTTCACCGTGGTCCCGGCGCCGGGGGAACTCGTTACCCTGAGTGTTCCGCCGATCGCGTCCAGCCGGTCGCGCATCCCCTGCAGGCCGGTTCCACCCGCTCGATCGGCAACGTCGAACCCGTGGCCGTCGTCGG
>JAYVBZ010000076.1:0-2649 GCA_043750215.1 Actinomycetota bacterium | reverse complement strand
CGTCGGGTACGGCCAGTTCGATTGGGCGTTGAGAACGGATCAGCGCGTCACGCTCTTGGAGCGAACGAACATCAGGGCCCTGCGTGCGGAGATGCTCGCCTACCGGCCCGATCTGGTTGTGGCCGACCTCTCGTTCATCTCACTGACAGTTGTGCTGCCTGCCCTGGTCGCGGCAGCGCAACCGCACGCCACCTTCGTGACATTGGTGAAACCACAGTTCGAGGCAGGTCCGAAAGATGTGAGAAGTGGCGGAGTAGTGCGGGAGCCCTCGGTGTGGGAGCGAGTCTTGGAACGCGTGCTGGCGGCATTCGATGCGGAAGGCGTACCTGGCAAAGCCCTGATGGCGTCACCCCTGCCGGGGCCGGCGGGCAACATCGAATTCCTGTTGCTGGCGGGATCCGGCGATCACGGCGGGGCGCCCGATATAGGCGCTGCCGTCGCTGAGGGTCTGGCGCTCGTATGAACGCTCGCGTCGGGGTGGTCGCGCACGAGGGCAGGGGCGCGGCGGTTGAGGAGGCGGACGCGCTGCAGATCGCGCTTGCCTCACTGGGCGCCGCGCCGACCCGCCTGCCGTGGGACGAGGATGGCGACAGCATCCCGCGGGGTGCGTTCGATCTGGTGGTGTCGATCGGAGGGGATGGGACCTTCTTGCGCGCGGCGCATGTCGCATCGGCCGCGGGATGCCCGGTCTTGGGAGTGAAGGTGGGACGTCTGGGATTCCTGACGGAAGTTGAGCCCGCGGCCGCACCAAGGATCATCGAACAGGCGCTCGCGGGGAAGGTCCGGATCGAAGAGCGGCTGGCCGTTACCGCTGAGCCGGCGGGTGGGGTGAGCTTCGAACCGCAGTGGGCGCTGAACGAGATCATGGTCGAGAAGCGTGCTCGCCACCGGTTGATCAGGTTGGATGTCCGGGTGGATGGGGCCTACGTGACGACCTTCTCCGCGGACGCGGTGATCGCAGCGACGCCGACCGGGAGCACCGCGTATTCTTTCGCGGCACGCGGGCCGATCGTCAGCCCGACCGTGCCGTGTCTGATCATCACGCCCGTGGCGGCGCACATGGTGTTCGACCGATCGTTCGTGCTGGGGGCCGATCAAGTCGTCACGATCCAGGTGGTCGGCGACGAGCCTGGGCTGCTATCCGCCGACGGGCGCGAGTCGATCGAGCTCCCGGTGGGGTCGAGGCTCACCATCAGGGCTGCGGATGAGCCGTCGCTGTTCGTCCGGGGTGACCCGGCATCGACCTTCCTCGGGCGTGTTCGGGAGAAGTTCGACTTACCCGGGGCCGATGATGTCGGTGGCGAGGGATAGGGTCGCGTCGATGCTGCGGGAATTGCACATCACGGGCGTGGGGGTCATCGACGACCTCGACATCGAACTCCACCCAGGACTGAACGTGCTCACGGGGTAGACGGGCGCCGGCAAGACCATGGTCACGGTCGGCCTTTCGCTCGCTTTGGGCGCTCGCGCCTCTGCCTCGCTTATCCGCGAAGGGGCTACTTCGGCGAAGGTGCAAGCCCGTTTCGACGCACCGCCAGACGCCGATGAGTGGGCAGAGGACGGGGAGGTGATCCTTGCCCGCACGATCGCGGCAGACGGTCGGAGCGGTTCACGGATAGGGGGACAGATCGCCACGGCCACCGCGCTCACCCAGCTTGGTTCCATCCTCGTGGAGATCCACGGTCAACACCACACGCAGCGCCTGCTCACGCCGGCCATGCAAACCGCCTTCTTGGACAGATCAGCCGGCGAGATGCATGTCCTCGCCCTGGCCGGCTTCCAAGAGGTCTTCGATGAGCTACGCCGAACCACCGCCGAACTTGCGGCGCTCACAGCCGAGGCGAGAGAGCGTGAGCGTGAGCTGGATCTGCTTGCCTATCAGGTTCGAGAGATCGAAGACGTCTCTCCTGCTGCCGGAGAGACGACCGCGCTCGCGGCGGAGGAAGCCCGGCTAGGGCACGTCGAACGACTCCTGGATCTGTCGGCTGCGGCCACAGGGGTGCTCGGCGACGAAGGAGGTGCCCAAGACGGGGCCGCGGCGGCGCTCGCGGCCGTTCGAGAGGCGGCTGGACTCGATACCAGTGCCGAAGACCTCGCCGCTCGCGCGGAGGGGATCCTTGCCGAACTCACCGAGTTGGGTCGCGATCTTCGGTCGTATCGCGAAAGGCTTGAAGCGGATCCCGGCAGGCTTGCGGGAGTCAGGGAGCGTCTGGCCGCGCTCAAAGGCCTCCAGCGCAAGTACGGCGAGACGGACGTCGACGTTCTGGCGTTCCTCAGCGCCGCCGCCGCCCGGCTGGAGGCGCTCGCCGGCGCGGACGACCGCCGCCGAGAATTGCAGGCCGCCGTCACGGCGCTGACCGCTTCCGCCGACTCGCGCGCAGCCGTCCTCACGAAGGGGCGAGCGGCGGCGGCGGGACCGCTCGCGGAGGCGTTGCAGTCCGAGCTCCGCCAGCTCGGCATGCCGGGGGCCGCTGTCGAGGTGTCGCTGATCACCCTTGATCCCGTGAGTGCTACCGGCGCCGAGCGAGTCGAACTTCGGTTCTCAGCCTCTGCGGGTCAGCCCGCGTTTGCCTTGGCGAAGACAGCCTCCGGAGGCGAGCTCTCGCGGACGATGCTGGCGTGCCGAAGCGTCCTCGCCGATATCGACGC
>JAYVBZ010000075.1:0-3663 GCA_043750215.1 Actinomycetota bacterium | reverse complement strand
GGTTATCAGTGGGCGACCGTCGTGCCGCGAGCGTGGACCATCTACTTCGCGGAGATGGCGGGCGTCCTGGACGATCTCGCACCGGAACTGCCGGAGGACTTCATCGTGGAAGCCGAGCGGCTCCTCGGCCGCGCTGTGCCCGATAGCCTGGACGCACCATGACCGCCGCCAAGACGAAGCTCCTCTGCACCCTCGGTCCCGCGAGTGCCACCCCCAAGATGCTCCGGGGTCTGGTTGAGGCCGGCGCAACCGTCTTCCGACTTAACTTCAGCCACGGCACCCCCGAGGACCATGCACGAGCCGTGGCGATCGTGCGCGACGCGGAGCAGGACCTCGGCATGTCGCTCGCTGTGCTCGCCGACATGCCCGGTCCCAAGATCAGGCTGGGCTCGATGCAGCCGGACCCTTTCAAGTTTCAAACTGGACAGCGGTTCCATCTTCGGGCTGGCGGGCCGGGCGATGAGCGCGGAACCTCCACGTCCTACCCAGGTCTGGCGCGCGACCTTTCCGCCGGCGATCGGATCCTGCTGGCCGACGGAGCGGTTGAGCTGACCGTTGCGGCGATCGAGGGCGACACCGTGGTCACGGAGTGTGTTCGCGGAGGAACGGTTCGGAGTCGTCAGGGGGTGAACGTCCCAGCCGAGCGTTTGGGTCTACCGGCGGTCACCGATCGCGACCGAGAGTGCCTGGCGGTCGCGCTGGATCTCGGTGTTGATCTGGTGGCCCAGTCGTTCGTTCGAGAGCCACAGGACATCGTGGATATGCGCTCCCTGATGGGACACCGTGTCGTGCCCATCGTCGCGAAGATCGAGACCAATCCAGCCGTCGCGAACATCGAAGCCATCCTCGAGGTGAGCGATGCCTTGATGGTGGCGCGTGGCGACCTGGGGGTGGAACTTCCGATGGAAGAGATCCCGCTGATCCAGAAGGATCTGATCCACGCGTCCCGCGCCGTCGGCCGGCCCGTGGTGGTCGCCACCCAGATGCTGGAATCGATGATCCATTCGCCGCGTCCCACCCGCGCCGAAGCGACCGACGTCGCGAACGCCGTCCTGGACGGCGCCGACGCGATCATGCTCAGTGGGGAGACCGCGATCGGCGAGTATCCCTTCGAGGCGGCACAGGCAGCGGCGCGCATCGCGGCCGCGATCGAGTCACGTGGCGCCGACTACCGCGCCGCGCAACCGGCGTGCAGGCACCACGGAGAAGCGGCGTCTGTGGCGCACGCCGCCGCGTCCATCGGGAACGAAGACACCGGGGTGGTGGCGATCGCCTGCTACACGGAAACGGGGCGCACCGCCCGGCTGCTCTCGGCCGAACGCCCGGGCGTCCCCATCTACTCGTTCCTTCCGAGCCCCGAGGTCCGCCGAGCGAACGCGCTCCTGTGGGGAGTGACGTCGCTTCCCGCTGAGCCTCCCGGCGACACCGACGAGATGATCGAGCTCATGGACCGCGGCTTGCAGGAACGAGGATTGGCCGTGCCGGGCGACGCCGTGGTCATGGTCGCGGCATCACCGGCCGGTCGCACCACGACGAACATGCTGAAGGTGCACACCGTGGGCTCGCCGGTCCGCTAGTCGATCGGATCCTCCGGCGGTGGACCATCCGCGCCCAAGTCGATCAGAGCGGGGTCGAGCGCTTCGATGAGCACGCCGACCAAGTGCGTCAGCCATCGGTACAAGCCAAACGTGTTCGCCGATGTGGGGTCCGCTTCGAAGTCCTCCTCGTTGCTGTCTTCGGTGATCTCCAAGCGTGTACCCAGGACCAGACGCAGATCGTTCAACACGCCGAGCCAGGCGTGCGCCTGCTCTGCGGTGAGGACCGCGGCATCGGTGTGCTGCTCCAGGGCGTTGATCGCGGCGAGTCGTTCGCCCATGAGACCGTCATGAGCCCGGCGTTCGTAGTCGAAGTTCCGCAGTGGATCTTCGCGGTAGGCGGGCGGGAACAGACGCGCCATCGCGCTATCGCTGGCCTGACTCTCGTTCCGTAGCAACTCCCGATACTCGGCTGCCAGGCCGCGGATAGCCGTTCGCTCGTTCGCCCGCAGCCGAACGCTGACCCGGCCATCCTTCATGCTGGCGAACGGCGCTCGGAAGGTCGCCACGATCAGTCCTTCTCCATCGTTGCCCAGAGTCCATACGCATGTAGGCGGGCGACGTCAGCCTCCGCGCGCTCGCGCGTGCCGCTGGACACCGCGGCCTTGCCCTTCGTGTGGACGTCCCACATGAGCCGCTCGGCTTTCTCCCGCGGATAGCCGAACAGGGTCTGGAACACCCACGTTACATACGACATCAGGTTGACCGGATCGTTCCACACAACGACCACCCACGGTCGATCCGGTTCGACGGCTTCGTCGACCACGGGACGCTTCAGGGTGCCGGGAGCGATCATGGTTCTTTCGCCGATGTCCCTTTCAGCCCCACGGCGCGGCCCCGGCGCATCCCCCAGCGGTAGAGCGGTGGGGTCAGCACGCGGAACGTCTGCAGCGGTGACAACCAACGGGGTACGGTGTACTCGGGCGCGATGTCCCCCAGGATCACCTTCACCACCGCGTTGGCGATCTGTTCCGGCTTCATGACGATCGCGCCGGGCAGTCCACCCTGTGGGAACCCCTCTGTTGCAACGAACCCAGGGTTGATGGCCGTGACCAGCACATCGCTGCCCTCCGTCTCGTAGTTCAGCGCTTCGCTGAAGGCGACCACTGCGTGCTTAGTTGCGGAGTACACCGCCGCGCCCGGCGCTACGAACCTTCCCGCGAGTGACGCCATGTTCACGATGTGTCCATGGCCTCGGGCCAACATCCCCGGCAGGAACGCCCGCGTCCCGAATAGCACCCCCGTGATGTTCACCTGCACCACGTTCTGGATCTGTTCATACGACAGCTTCGCGAATTCACCCCCACCGGGGACGCCTGCGTTGTTGACCAAGATGTCCGTGGGACCGTAGGCCTCCTCGGTGATAGAGCGGAGCTTCCGCAGCTGCTCGTGGTCGCCGACATCGCACCGGACCGCGAGTGCCTTACCCCCTGCCCGTTCGATCCGCTCCGCCAGTTCTTCCAAGCGATCGGAGCGGCGAGCGGCCAACACCACCTTCGCACCCCGTTGCGCCAATGCGACGGCGGTGGCTTCCCCGATCCCGGATGACGCCCCGGTCACTACCGCTACTGCGCCCTTGAGTTGCATGGCTCCGCCTCCCGTACCATGGCCCGACCATGGACGTTATCGAAGCGCACGTCCAGCGTCTCCCCGCCCTGGATGAACGCTGGACCCCCAGAGCGGTCTCTGAGGACGAACTCCTCACGGCACTCCTAGAAGGCGATGTCGCAGGAACCGCGTCGCATCCGCTGGATAACGTTCGCAACAACGCCCTCATGCTCCTGGACGGGGACCCCGACAAGGAGTTCGGCATGCACGGCGTGGCAGCGGGCCTCCAACTGAATGACATCCTCTCGCTCGTCGAGACCGCAGCACGAGCGCCGATCGATCGCGACGCGCGGTTCGGTCCCGTGGACATCCGCCCGGAACCGATCCTTGCGGCATGCCGGGCGGCTGGGGGACGGTTGCGTCAGGCCCGAGAGCGCGGCGAGGCGGTTCTGCTGGCCACCGGTCATCCTGTCGGGCTCGCGCTCTTCTATCACGCGCTGGACGGTTGGCTCGCCGACGG
>JAYVBZ010000074.1:0-3660 GCA_043750215.1 Actinomycetota bacterium | reverse complement strand
TGTCGCCGACGGTCGCGCCGATCCCGATCCCGGCGTTGGCTACGACGATGTCCAGGCCCCCGAAGTTCGAGACCGCGGCGGCCACCGCCGCGTCGGCGTGGGACGGGTCGCTGGTATCCCCGGCTACGGCGACACCGCCGATCTCGGCCGCGACGGCTTCGATCGGTTCCGGCCGCCGGCCGGTCACGACGACCTTCGCGCCCTCGCGGGCGAACAGCCGGGCGGTTGCGGCTCCGACGCCGGTACCCCCGCCAGTGATGAGTGCCACCTTGTTCTCAAGCCTCATGCGAACTCCTTCTCTCGCTCACTCCCGGAACCCACTTGGACCATCGAAAGTCAACCGGCTGCGCTTAGGGCCTTAGAGAGGCCCCGCGAGACCAGCGTCCGTAGTCGCGGTCGGCGAACTCGCGCCAGCCATCCCTCGACTTCGTCTGCGCGGAACCCGTTAGGCAACTCCACTTCGGGCAGGAAGATGTCACCGCCGCGCTGCGCCAGCACATACACGGTGTCGAACAGCGCCTTCTCTGCCATCGCCACGTAGACGTCCTCCGCAGACCGGACGTAGCCTCCGAAAACCTCCGGCGCCAGATGATGGATGGAGTAGGTGCCCAACTTGGTTGTGACTCGTCGGGTCCGATCTAGCGCGGCCACGAAGATCTGTCGTGGCACCTGCTCGATCATCCCGTGGCGGGCCAGCGCGGACCAGAACGAGATGTAGGCGGGGTAGGGGGCCGTTAGGTACGGCGGTACTCGGAGCGGGTCGATCTCTGTTTCCAATGTCCAGAGACCGGGACGGATGCGGGCAACCAGTCCTGCCCGGTCCAGCCCGGCCAGCAGGTGGCTCGCTCGACTGAGGGAGATACCGAGCCGCACCGCAGCCTCCCTGGTTTCGATCAAAGGGCGCTTCAGCTGCAGTAGATCGCCCAACGCGTCCGTCGACTTCATCGGAGCCCCTTAAGTCGCTCGGCGACAAAGGTCTGCATCCGCCCCCAACCGTCACTGTCATAGAGTTCGGCAACTTCCACGTCGAGGAATGGCAGGACCTGAGTCTGGAAGGCACCGAACGGCAGCTCGGATAGCCGCTGCGTGGCCAGGTCAATGATGTGCGGGTCGATCGAAAGGCTTATGCCGTCGCGATGCTGACGTAAGAGCAACTCGAGATCGAACACGTCGCGAGCCTGTGTCTCCGACCGCTTAGCGAGCGCGATGATCTTCTGCTCGATCGCGGCATCAGCGGAGTAGTGCTGCATGGTCGGAGCGCGCACTGCATACGGGGCGACCACGCGATCGGGCACGGCCTCAAGGACTCGACGTGGATCCGCACTGCGGTGGCTGAATTCGATCTTCGTACGGATCGGTTCCCGACGGCCACCGGCCTCGATCGACAGCGTCCAGCGCTGGGTCGTCTCCGTTTGCTTCGGCTTGGTGACCTGAGCCATCGTTAGACCCTGGCTCCGGATGAGGATCGCCGTCGCGGGCGAACCCAGTGCGTCGTCGATCTTGGTCTCAAGCTTCCAAGGTTCTATCGAAACAGCGTCCATGTCGATGTCCTCCGAATAGCGGAGGCTTTCATAGAAGTAGCGGAGGTTCGTGCCCCCCTTCAAGACGTAGTGGTCTTGGCCGACGCACGACTGAAGAACCTGGAGGAACGCCAGGTGAAAGAACTCGATGACTTGCGCGTCAGTCAGTTCCCCGTCCATGGCATAACGATACAGAAGTTTGCGCTATATCACAATAATCCGTAGCGTTAGCTAGCTAGCCAGCTGGCTCCAGGGTCCTATGTCAGGCGCTCCAGAACGCGTCGGCGGCGGCTTGATCGAACGGCGTGACCCAGACCTCCTTCGCCTTGCCACCCTCGATGTGGAACACCAACATCTGGGCGAGGGTGACCGTCTTGCCACGGCGTGTCATGGTTGCCATCACGAGGGCCATGGTGTGGTCATCGTCGGCGACGATCGCGTGGATCTCCTGGCTGAAGGCATCCGTCTCCTGAGGGATCATGGCGAAGCTGCCGAAGACCGCCTCCTTACCTACGAAGTCACCCGAGATGACGCCCGTGCCTGAGGCGTGCCACACCACGTCGTCGGTCATGATGGCATCAAGCGTCGCCATGTCTCCAGCGGCGAACGCCTCGAATCCCTTTCGGACCAGGTCTGCGTTCGGATGTGCCATGTCTGCCTCCCGTTCTCAGTCGTTCCCGGACTCCAACCGATCCAACATAGTCCTTCGACGCCGACATCGGTAGGGTGGGTGTCTTGGATGAAGGGGGGAACGATGCTGAGCCTCAATACCGTCATGATCGGGACCGAGGACGTGGAGCGATTGAGGGCCTTCTACGACAAGGTCCTCGGCGAGCCGGGGTGGGAAGACGGCGGCTACATCGGCTGGCAGGCCGGGAACGGCATGTTGATGATCGGGCCGCACTCCGAGGTCAAGGGCCGCAACGAGTCGCCGGGCCGGATCATCTTCAACTTCGAGACCTCCGAGGTGAAGGAGGAATTCGAGCGGATCAAGGGGCTGGGCGCGGAGGTCTCGCACGAGCCGTATCAGCCGGGCGGCGAGGGCATGGACATGTGGCTCGCGACGTCCGCCGACCCGGACGGGAACCTGTTCCAGCTCGCCTCGCCGATGCCGGCGTCGTAGGAACGGCGTGAGGATCGAGTAGCGCTCGGGTCAGCCCGCGACGTACTTCTCGAGGGCTTCCCGAGCTACCTCGCTCACGGTCCTGCCTTCGGCCTTCGCCTTCTTCTTCGCGCTCTTGAAGAGCGCTGGGGCGACCCGGTAGCTGATCCTTGGCGACTCGCCTTCGGCGAGCGAGGGACGGCCAACCCGTTGAGGCTTTGCCCTGGACAGGTCGTAGCCCGACTCGGCCTCGTTGGCGAGGGCATCGACGGTCCCCTTGGAGAGCTTCGTCCCCTTCTTGGTCTTCAGATCCGCCATCTCCTCGCCTCAGGCGAACGTCCGGCTGGTGAGTTCGCGCCCGGCGGCTTAACGCTGTTCCACCACGCGCTTCATCTCCTCCGGCGTCGGGTGGCCGTCTCTCTCGAGGAAGGTGATGAGCTCGGGGTCTGGGTCGAACGGAGGCGGCGGTTCCACGTCGGACTCGATCGGTTCGGGCGGTCGTTCGCTCATGCCCTCCATCCTAAGCCAACCCGATCGCGACAGCGAGAGACTGAAGCGTCCGGCGTAGGATGCGGCGATGGAAGGTGTGATCGAACTCGCGGACGGTGCGTCGCTGGCCTTCGAGGATGTGGGCGAGGGGCCGGTGGTCACGCTCCTGCATCCGGGACTGTGGGATCGGCGCACGTGGGAACCGCAGGTCGCCCCGCTGGTCGATGCGGGGTTCCGCGTGCTCAGGTACGACTTCCGCGGGTACGGGGGATCGAGCCGGTTGCAGGGCGAGTCCTTCTCCCACGCGCGCGATGTGGTGGCGCTGCTCGATGCCCGGGGCGTGGAGACCACCGCGCTCGTCGGGTGCTCGATGGGCGGCGCGGTCGCCATCGATACGACCCTGGAGTTCCCGGCCCGAGTCTGGGCGCTCGGGGCGATCGCATCGGCGCTCGGCGGGGTCGAGGAGACCGAGGACGAGGAGGCCTGGTGGGAGGAACGATGGCCACCGATCGAGCAGGCGATGGAGGCGGGCGACCACGCCGGTGCGCG
>JAYVBZ010000073.1:0-1832 GCA_043750215.1 Actinomycetota bacterium | reverse complement strand
TACAGGGCCGTCTCGACCCCGATGTTCGGGGTGATACAGCAAGGGCTAGTGATACAAGACGGTTTCTGGCTCGAGAGAACCAGGAACGAGTTTGGGTTCCTAGGACCCAGGAACGCTTTTGGCGATAAGAAGGCGGGCTTGCCTCGCAGCTACATCGTGACGGGACCCGACACGGTGCAGGTCTCGGACAACGTCTGCACGATCACGTATCGATTCTCGGTCTCGGGCGACACGCTCACGCTCCACGTGCTGCGCGAGACTGGCCCGGCGCCGGGATGCGGCGCCGCGCAAACAGCTATCTTCAGCTCATGGTCGTTCTACCGGGAGACCTAGCGGGATCGGAAGAGTTCACACGCCCGTAACCGGCTGCGCCGCAAGCCCCGGTAGCCTCGATCCATGGCCCTTTCCGCCGAGGCTGAGTACGTCCTGCGTACCATCGAAGAGCGCGGGATCCGGTTCGTCCGGCTCTGGTTCACCGATGTGCTGGGATTCCTGAAGTCGTTCACGATCACCAGCCAGGAACTGGAGGGGGCGTTCCTGGAGGGGATGGGATTCGACGGGAGTTCCATCGAGGGGTTCAGCCGGATCCAGGAATCCGACATGGTCGCGCACCCGGATGCGAGCACGTTCCAGATCATCCCGTGGAAATTGGAAGCGCCCGTGGCGCGGATGTTCTGCGACATCTCCAACCCGGACGGCTCGGCGTTCGACGGGGATCCGCGCGGCGTGTTGAAACGCCAGCTGAAGCGGGCCGCCGACCTGGGATTCATCTTCTACGTTGGACCCGAGCTCGAGTACTTCTACTTCAAGGCGGACAACGATCCGACATTCTTGGATCAGGCCGGCTACTTCGACGAGACCCCGCTGGACGCCGGGACGGACTACCGCAAGCGGACCGTCACCTATCTGGAGTCCATGGGCATCCCGGTGGAGTACGTCCATCACGAGGTGGCGCCCAGCCAGCACGAGATCGACCTGCGCTATACCGACGCGCTCACCATGGCCGACAACGTCATGACCTACCGGCTCACGGTCAAAGAGGTGGCGCAGGAGTTCGGCATCTACGCGACCTTCATGCCGAAGCCCGTGGCCGGCGTGAACGGCAGCGGGATGCACACCCACCAATCGCTGTTCGAGGGTGACCGCAACGCGTTCTTCGATGCCGCCGACCAGTACCACCTGTCCAAGACTGCGAAGCACTACATCGCGGGGCTGCTGCATCACGCGCCGGAGATCACGCTCCTGACCAACCAGTGGGTGAACAGCTACAAGCGGCTGATCCCCGGCTACGAGGCCCCGGTCTACGTCTGCTGGGCGCGGCGGAACCGAAGCGCCCTGGTTCGCGTACCGCAGTACAAGCCGGGCAAGGAAGAGGCCACTCGGATCGAGTTCCGCTCGCCGGATCCGGCCTGCAACCCGTACCTGGCGTTCAGCGCGATGCTGGCCGCGGGCCTAGCCGGCGTGGAAGGCGAGTACGAACTCCCCCCCGAGGCCAGCAACAACATCTACGAGATGACCGAAGCCGAGCGAGCAAGCGCCGGCATCGCCTCACTGCCGCAAGACCTTCACGACGCCATCGGCCTGGCCGAAGGCTCAGAGGTGCTCCGCGAGGCCTTGGGAGATCACGTCCATGAGTATCTGATCCGCAACAAACGCGCAGAGTGGGATGCCTTCAAAGCCTACGTCACCCCATTCGAACTGGAGCGCTACCTCCCGATCCTGTAGCCGCCCGGTGCCGGTAAGGGCCGCAGGAAGGTTCAGCCCGTTCGTCACGAATCGTTCACACGACCTACGCCCTTTGACCCATCGGGGCATTGACGGACCTACACCGT
>JAYVBZ010000072.1:0-9195 GCA_043750215.1 Actinomycetota bacterium | reverse complement strand
CAGCACGATCGCGGCAAGCTGACCGCCCGCGAGCGGTTGGAGCTCCTCATCGACAAGGGGTCGTTCGTGGAGACGGACCCGTTCGCCGTGCATCGATCGCACGACTTCGGGTTGGACCGCAAACGACCTCCGGGCGACGGCGTCATCACGGGCTACGGCACGATCGACGGGCGCAAGGTGTTCGCCGCCAGCCAGGACTTCTCGGTGTTCGGTGGATCCATGGGCGAGGTCATGGCCCAGAAAGTCTGCAAAGTCATGGACCTTGCCATCCAGACGGGCGCGCCGTTCATCTCGATCAACGACTCCGGCGGCGCGCGGATCCAAGAGGGCGCAGCCAGCCTGGCCGGCTATGGCTACATCTTCGAACGCAACGTCCGCGCATCGGGCGTCATCCCGCAGATCAGCCTGATCATGGGACCGTGCGCCGGTGGCGCCGTCTACTCCCCTGCCATCACCGACTTCACGTTCATGGTGAAAGAGACCTCGCATATGTTCATCACGGGGCCCGACGTCATCAAGACCGTGACCGGTGAGGAGGTGTCGATGGAGGAACTCGGCGGTGCTATGACGCACGCCGTGAAGTCGGGCGTCGCGAGCTTCGTCGGCGAGGACGACGAAGACGTGCTCCAGCGGGTTCGCTACCTGTTGAGCTTCTTGCCCTCGAACAACCTCGAGGATCCCCCCGCATACGCGGCCACCGACGATCCCTCGCGGCTAGAGGACCGGCTGACCCACCTCATCCCGGATTCGCCGAAAGAGCCCTACGACATGCACGAGGTCATCCGCTACATCGTGGACGACGGCGAGTTCCTCGAGGTCTTCCCGCTCTGGGCGATGAACATCGTGATCGGGTTCGCGCGCCTGGACGGCCGTTCCATCGGCATCATCGCGAATCAGCCGAAGGTCATCGCCGGCACCCTGGACATCGAGGCCAGCGAGAAAGCGTCGAGGTTCGTTCGGTTCTGCGATGCATTCAACATCCCGATCCTGACATTGGTGGATGTGCCGGGGTTCTTGCCCGGAACAGAGCAGGAGTACCACGGGATCATCCGCCACGGGGCCAAGTTGTTGTACGCGTTCGCCGAGGCCACGGTGCCACGCATGACCGTGATCACGCGCAAGGCCTACGGTGGCGCCTACCTGGTCATGAACTCGAAGCACCTGCGGGCAGACGTGTCGTTCGCATGGCCTACCGCCGAGATCGCGGTGATGGGAGCCGAGGGTGCCGTCAACATCGTGTTCCGCAAGGAGATCGAGAAGGCGGCGGACCCCTCTGCCAAACGCGCCGAACTCATCGACGAGTACAAACGGAAGTTCTCGACCCCCTACACAGCGGCCGAGCGCGGCTTCATCGACGACGTCATCGAACCCGCGGAAACGCGTCCTCGCCTGATCCAGGCGCTCCGGATGTTGTCCACGAAACGCGAATCCGTGCCCGCCCGCAAGCACGGCAACATCCCACTCTAGGAGGATGCCGTGTTCCCCAAAGAGGAGAGCGAACGCAGTATCGAGATCCCCGATGACCTCACGCCCGAGGAGGAGCGCGCCATCCTCATGGCGCTCGAGCGTTACTTCTCGGCGGAGAGCCCGAAACCCACTCCCTGGGTCTTGCAGGGCCGCGTCGATGCGACCGGCCACGGCGCGCTCCAGGTTCGCAAGTACTCGCGAGTTCCGTGGAACGGTGTCACCGCGGCGTTCGCGCGACGGGGCGTCGCACCGATGAACGGCCGAGGTGACGTTCGCTGACCGACGTCGGCGCTGTTCGCACCGAAGCGGGGGCAACGTCCATGGACGCCGAGGGGGCGTTCATCGCAGAGGGCTGCTCGGCCCCAACCTCGTGGAGCAACGGTCCTCTCGAGACGTACGGTCGTCATGCACACGCGTATCACAAGGTGTTGTTCTGCTTGACGGGCTCCATCACATTCCACACCGACAGCGGCGACGTCGAGCTCGGAGCTGGGGACCGGCTGGACCTGGAACCGGGGACCGCGCATTCCGCAACGGTCGGGCCACGCGGCTGCAGGTGCGTCGAGGCATCCCGGTGAAGGTCGGCTTCCACGTCGACCAATCCTGGTTCTCTGCGCCGGGGGGCATCGGAACCTACGTCGAGGAACTGGCTCCGGCGCTTCAACAGGCAGGCGCCGACGTGACACTGTTCCGCTCCAGATGGAGTGATCCGGCGCCCCCATGGATGGATGCCTTCTCTTCGGTGGAGATCCCCGGGTCTATCAAGACGCTCTACCCTGCATGGGATGTGGTTGGGCGCCCTGCGCTCCCGGACGAGCTGTCGACGTGTCAGATCGTCCACGCGACGAACCACGCTGCCGTCCCGCCCGTCCGTGAGGGCCAAGCCCTCGTGGTTACCGTGCACGACCTCGCGTTCGATCGATTCCCCGACCTGTTCCCCCGCGAGTGGCGGCTGCTGTACCGGGCGGGGGTTCGCGCCGCCGTGAAGCGCGCACGCGCGCTGCTGGCGCCGTCTCGCTGCACGGCTGACGACCTGATCGAGAGGGGAGCGGACCCCGCCCGCGTGCACGTGACCCCTCTCGCACCCTCGCTCACCGTCAGATCCGAGGATCCCGCGGGGTCGGTGATGCGACTCGGCGTGCCCGATCCTTACGTGTTGTTCGTCGGAACGCTCGAACCCAGGAAGAACTTGGTCCGCTTGATCCGGGCCTACCGCCAGGTGGCGCCGGACGTCCCGCACGCGCTGGTCCTGGCCGGAGGTGACGGATGGCACGGGCCCGAACTCGATGAAGAACTTGCGCGCGAAGGTCCCGGCAGGATCGTGCGAACCGGGTGGCTGGATGCTTCCGACCTGGACGCGCTCTACCGGCGAGCCTCGGCGTTCGTCTATCCGTCGCTCTACGAAGGGTTCGGGTTGCCCGTCCTTGATGCGATGTCTCGCGGCGTGCCGGTGGTGACATCGAACACATCTTCCCTGGCCGAACTGGCCGGCGACACCGCCATCCTCGTAGATCCCACCGATGTCGCCGAGATGGCGGAGGGAGTGGCCCGCGTGCTCACCGACCACGCTGCGGCCGCCGACCTCAGCGCGCGAGCCCTCACCCACGCGGCCGCCTACACCTGGGAGGCCACCGCCCGCGCTACCCTCGCTGCCTACGGCGCGGCACTTCGGGAGGCCTCCGCATGAAGATCACCCTCATCTCCACGGTGAAGAACTGCGCCGAAGGCGTGGACCAGTTCCTGGCGTCCGTGGCGACGCAGACCCGCCGGCCCGACGAGGTCATCATCGTCGACGGCGGCTCGACCGACGGCACAGCCGAACGATTCGAACGCGACGAGACCATCACCCTGATCCGCGAACCCGGTGCGAACATCTCGCGCGGGCGGAACATCGCGCTGGGTGCCGCGAGCCATGACCTCATCGCCGTCACCGATGCCGACTGCGTGCTCGAACCGGGATGGCTGGAGGCGATCGCCGCCCCGCTGGAGGCCGGTGCCGACGTGAGCATGGGGTTCTACGCGCCCGTGATCGACGGCTTCTTCCACGCCTGTATGGCGGCGGTGAATCTCCCGCTGGATGCATCGGAGGTAGACCCCGCCACATTCATGCCGAGTGCGCGGAGCGTCGCCTATCGCCGCGACGCGATCGAGATGGCCGGTGGGTACCCGGAATGGCTCGCCATCGGCGAGGACATGTGGGTGAACCACCGTTGGCGCGAACTTGGGTTGGATCTTCGGTTCGCTCCCGACGCGGTGGTCAGGTGGCGGCTGCGGTCCGGGATGCTCGACACGTGGACCCAGTACTTCCGCTACGCGCGCGGCGACGCGCAGGCGGGGATGTACCCCGAACGCCACGCCCTGCGCTTCGGGGTCTACGCGGGTGCAAGCCTCGCGCTCCGATCAAAGCGCGCCCTGCCCAAGCTCGCAGCCCTGGGTGGCGCCGTCGCCTACGCGCGCACACCTGTCCGGCGCGCGTGCAGGCGGTTCGACGATCCCGGTGAACGAGCGCGCGCGATCGTTGTCGTCCCCGCGCTCATGATGTGGATCGATACGGCGAAGATGGCGGGCTACGCGGTCGGTCTGGCGGACCGCGCACGGCGCTAGTAGGTGTAGAAACCTTCGCCAGACTTCCGGCCCAGCTTCCCCTCTGCCACCATCTTCCGCAGCAAAGTAGGCGCCTCGTACTTCGCCTCCGGGAACGCGCCGTGCAGCACCTCCCCGATGGCCAGCACGGTGTCCAGCCCGACCAGGTCGGCCAGCGCCAGCGGACCCATCGGATGCCCCAGTCCGAGCGCGATCGCCGTGTCGATGTCCTCGCGGCTGGTGAAGTCGCGTTCGTAGAGCCGGATGGCATCGAAGAGATACGGCGTGAGGAGCCGGTTCACGATGAACCCGGCTTCGTCGCTCGATCGAACGCACGTCTTCCCCAAGACATCCGTCCCGAACGCCCGAACCAACTCCAACGTCTCGTCGCTGGTGGTCTCGGCGGGTGTGAGTTCAAGGAGCTTCATCACCGGCGGCGGATTGAAGAAATGCATCCCGACCACTTTGTCGGGACGTTGGCTCGCAAGCGCGAGCTGCACGATGGGGATCGAGGAGGTGTTCGAGGTCAGGATCGTCTCGGGGCGCGTGAGGCGACCAAGCGTCCGGAAGATCTCCAGCTTTGCGTCCAGCTCCTCGGTCGCCGCCTCGATGACCAGATCAGCACCGGCGAGCGCTGCGAGATCGGTCGCGCCGCCGATCCGCGCCAGGAGCTCATCACCCTCCTCGGGAGCGAGCTTCCCCCGTTCGACGGCTCTGCCAACCGACCGCTCCACCGCCTTGCGGCCCCGTTCGACCAAGGCATCTGACCCCTCGACGAACGTCACATCTAGCTCGGCGCGGGCAAGCACCTGGACGATCCCGGAACCCATGAGCCCGCAGCCGACAACGCCGACGTGGCGGATATCTTGTGGATGCAAGGTTGTATGCCTCTCCCGTGATGTCAGGACGGAAGCCTACAATCCACCAGTGAGCGTGCTCCTGGTGGGGATCGGGCTCCTCCTGCGAAGCAGGGGTGGAGGGGCCAGCAGCTAGCAGGCCGCGATCAGGAGCGGGTATGGATTGATCGCCGACCCGATCACGGAGTAGCCGTAGGGACTCGCGGGCCAGCTCGAGGGCATGACGCTGGGATGGAACTCGAAGTGGTCATGCGTCGGTCCCCCTACCGCATCCCCGCTGTTGCCGACGTACCCGATCACATCTCCCGCATGAACCGAACCGCTGGACGAGGACGTATACGCCGACAGGTGAGCGTTGTACACCCAACCCGCCGAGCCGGTCACGATGACGGCAAGACCTCCCAATGTGTTGGGATCCTGGCGCGCGACGCCATCGAACGGCGCATAGATCGGGACCCCGGCAGGCGCCATGATGTCGTTGCCCATGTGGTAGTGAAAACCTCCTGCGTACCTCGGCGCGCCGAAGCTGTCGGTCTGCGCCTTGGGATCGCCAACCGGGCAGTGCTGGAACACGCCTTTGTAGCCCGGAGGCGGCGGTCCGGACGGTGGCAGGGCGGGCGGTGTGATGGACTGCTGATACTTCTTCTTCATCGAGTTGTATAGCTTCGTGGCTTGGGCCCGTTTGCGGTCGATCTCGTTCACGATGCCTTGTTGTTCGCTCAGGTTGCCCTGCACCTGTGCGTTCTTCTCCTGGACCTTCGCGACCGCGGCGGTCTTCTGTTGACGCAGCTTCTCCTCGGCGGCGGCGGCCGAGGCCAGCTGGATCTTCAAGCTTTCGGCCTGGGCGGCAAGATCTGCGTCGTTACGAGCCAGCGCACTCATGTACTCCACTCGGTCCGAGAGATCTGCGAACGACGTCGACCCCAGGATGAACTCTAAGCTGGACCCCGACCCTTCCATGTAGGCCGAGCGTGTTCGAGCATCGAGTTGCGCTTTGATCGCGTCGTACTTGGCCTTCGCGCTATCCAGCTGACCCTTGGTGGTCAGGTAGCGCGACGTCGCCTGGTCCAATTCGTTCTGAGCCACGTAGAGCTCGTCGGCGATCTGGTTGGCTTTGGCCTGGATGTTGTGCAGGTGGCCTTCGGCAACCGAGATCTCGTTGTTGAGCTGGTTCAGGCGGTCTTTCGCTTGCTGCACCTGCTGGGCACTGGGTGCCGCAAGCGCCGTGCCCGAGAGAGCCGCGACCAGGGCGAGCCCGGTTGCGAACACTCGGAACCGCGTGGAAGAACGCTTGGGGAAGCACATACGGTCTGTCCGTACCCTAACTGACGTGGAAACCCTACCCAGGGGGCTCACAGGGTGGCCCCGAAGATCTCTCGTTGCAAGCATCATCGGCCGTCGCCCCGCTCCCTGAAGCGCGAACGGAGCTACGCCAGGTGCTGCACCGCCTCCGCTTCCGCGATGGAGGAAAGCCATCCGTTGCGCCGCAGCTGTTCCTCGGCCTCACGAAACTCCCCCTGGCCACCCGCGGCATCCGCCCCAAAGAGTCGACCGGCCAGATAGCGCAGTGAAGCCAGAGCATTCGGGACGCCCAGAGACCCTGATTCGGCAGAGATCGCCGATCTGACATGAGCGGCAGCGCTTGCAGGGTCGCCGGCAGCCACGGCGATCGTAGCTTCAGCCACGTGGAGTGAAGTTCGAGACCCCGGCTCCCCTTCCGCGGACCTGGCCACCGGGTTGTCCAAGACTTCGCGGGCTGCCGCGACCTCTCCGCGCAGCGCGAGCGTCCGAGCAAGCTCGGACGCGGTCCAGGTGACGAGCGCGCGTTCTCGCAGATCCAAGCAGAGGAGGAACGCCTCGCGAAGATCGGTCTCGGCGTCCTCCAGTCGCCCCGCCACGCGGTGGATCACGCCGCGTTCACCAAGGGTTCCTGCGAGTTCCCATCGGGCCCCCAGTTCGCGCAGCGTCGCCACCGCCGCATCGGCGTTCTCACGCGCGTCTTCCAGCTCCATCAGCCGCCGCAGTGACCCGGCGATCGCTTGGCGCGCGATGGCCACCGTGAACTCCTGGTTCGCGTCCTCCCCGATGGCGAGCGCATCACGCGCGATGACCAAGGCTTCGCGCTCATCTCCCCTTGGGGAGATCACCGCCGCCAGCCCCACCATCGCGCGAGCCTCCGCCCACGGGTCACGCCGAGCGTTGGACAGCGCCACGTCCAGGGCTTCACGGAACATCGCTTCTGCGGGTCCCAAGTCGTTCTGCCAGAACGGCACCCACGCTGCCATGAGTAGGGTGCGCGCCAATACGTACGGATCACCCAAGCGTCGGGAAGCTACGAGCGATCGGTCGAAGAGTGCGGCGGCCAGGGCCCCGTCGCCTCGGACAGTGAGCGTGATGTCCGCCAGATACCGACATGCGTGTGCCGTCACCTGATCGCTGGTCTCTCCCCCGATCTCAAGAGCGCGCTGCAGGGACCCCTGCGCATCGTCGAATTCGCCGAGCCAGTACCGCGTCTCGCCCAGCTTGGACAGGAGCCAGGCCTGGCGTGCGTCCGGGTCCTCTGGGCCGCCCAGAGCGAGTGCTCGTTCGTACAGATCACCGGCGGCCCGGGAGCGCATGCGTCTGCGGTCTAGGTCACCGGCGGCCTCCAGCGCGGTGATCGCCCGTTCTGCAACCGATCGGTCGCGCGGGTTCAGATCGATCGCCGCATGAGCCGCCTGCTCCAGATGGAACGCGATGGTTCGCGGGAAACGCTCCACCCGATCCGGTTCGCCGAGCCTGTTGGCCACGCGGAGATGCAGACGTTGCCGCTCACGTTTGGCAAGGGACTCATAGGCGACGTCTCGAAGGACATCCGAGCGGAACCGCCAGATCGAGGGGCGATCCTCGTCGGCGATGAGAAGTTCCTCCTGGGCTGCCTCGTCCAGCAGCACCTTCGCCGGATCCACGATGACCGCGAGTTCGTCCAAGCTGAACTGGCCGCGAGGAAACACCGATGCTCGTCGAACGAGTTCGCGTGCGGCGGGACTCAACCCATCGATCCGTGCCGCGATCACGGCCTGCACGGTTGGAGGCAGGAGCCTGGCGGTAGGTGCGGGACCGGCAGGAGGCACCGATCTCTCCTCACGGAGCAGCATCCCCGTGATCTCCACGATGAAGAAGGGATTCCCACCCGAGTGTTGGGCGACCCGTTCCGCATCAGCGCGGGATAGATCCCCGGCCTCGGTCGCCAGATCGATCGCATGTGCGTGACTGAGCGGCTCCACCCACAGAGTGACAGCATCGGCCACGCCGCCGGCCCACCCCGGCCGGTCCTCCAAGAACTCCCACCGTGCCACGCAGATGACCATGAGCGGCAACCTGCGGGCCTCCTTCACCAGTTGTTCCAGCAGGTCCAACAGGAGCGGATCGGCTTCTTGGAGATCTTCGAACACCAGGACCAACGGTCCGTCCTTCGCGAGTCCGGTGAGCATCGACAGGACGCCGCCGCGAACCTCCGCAGCACGGTAGCGGTGCTCTTCGTCCTCCTCCGACAGACCCAGGACGATCCCCAGCCGCCGAACCGCGCGCTCGACCTCGTCAGGTTCCACCCAATCGCTCACGTGATCGCGGAGCCGCTCGAGGACCTGCTCGATCGGCGCACCTCGCTCCGCGCCGATCTGCCGATGGACCATCTGAGTCATCGGCCCGAAGGTCACCTCTTCTTCGAACGCGCTCGATCGTCCGTTCAGCACCTGCACGTCGTCGGGGAGCCGCCGCAGGAACTCGCTCACGATGCGGCTCTTGCCGATCCCCGGCTCGCCCAGCAGCGTCACTAGGTGAGACCGCTCGCGCGCCTTCACTCGCTCGAAGGTGTCCTGGAGCAGGGTGAGTTCGCGTCGGCGGTTGATCAGGCGGATCGTCGACCGGATGGACTTCGACGAGAGCCTCACCACCGGCCAGGCCACGAGTTCTCCCTCGAAGCCCTTGGCCGCGATCATCCTCACCTCCTCGAACTCGACGGCGGTGTGGGCGAGCTGATGGGTGGTGGCGCCAGCCAAGATCTGTCCTGGTTCCGCCGCCTGCTGCAAGCGAGCACCGGCGTTCACCTCCACACCGATCACGATGTTGCGGTCCGTCGCGCCGCCGACGGCAACCTGACCCGTGTTCACCCCCACGCGCACCTGCATCGGCACCGGTAGTCCTAGACGCTTCCCCAGCCCCTCAGCTTCTCCGACGATGTCGATCGCCGAGCGGATGGCCCGGACCGCGTCATCGGCGTGGGAGGTCGGCACACCGAACACCCCCA
>JAYVBZ010000071.1:0-5256 GCA_043750215.1 Actinomycetota bacterium | reverse complement strand
GATCGGCGACGGCACGCTGCCGCACAGCGTCTTCCGCGGCTACTTCGAGCAGAACGTCCTGTATCTGCAGGAGTACGCGCGCGCGATCGCGCTGATCGCGGCCAAGGCGCCCGACAGAGACGCCATCACCACGCTTACCCGCTTCCAGAACCAGATCGTCCAGACCGAGATCCCGGCGAACCTCGGGTTCTTGGAGCGGCTGGGAGGGGACGTCGAGCGCCTGGGCGATGCAGGGTCGATGCTCCCGAGCGCCTACGCGTACACGCGTCACCTGCTGGCCACATGCGCACAAGGCGATTGCGCCGAGGGGTTGACGGCGGTGTTGCCGTGCCAGTGGAGTTACGGTGAACTGGCGCGCCCCTTGATGGCGGCTCCTCCCGCGGACCCCGTGTACGCCGACTGGATCGCCATGTTCGGTTCCGACGAGTACGACGAACTGGTTGCGGAGACGACCGCGCTCTTGGATCGCGTGGCCGATCCGCAGAACTCCGCCCAGATGGCGGTGCTCACGACGATCTTCGATCGATCCACGACGTATGAGGTGGCTTTCTGGGATATGGCGTTCGCGAGCCCTGAACAGGGGCGAACGGCGCCCGGACAGTAAGGAGTATCGACCTATGCAGGCAGCCCGGATCCATGATGACCTGACCCTTCGATTGGACGATGTCGACACCCCGAAGCCGGGAAGGGGCGAGGTCCTGGTGCGGATCCACGCGGCCGGTGTCTGCGGCACCGACCTGCACATCCTCGATGGCATGATCAAGCCCGACCCCTACCCGATGACCCTTGGGCACGAGGCCGCCGGCGTCGTGGAGGCGGTGGGGGACGGCGTGTCATTGCAGCCCGGTGACCGCGTCGCCATCTATAACAAGATCTTCTGCGGACACTGTGAACAGTGCCTGAGAGGCCGTCAGAACATCTGTGACAACGAGGCGGATCAGCTCGGGTTCAACCGTGACGGCAGCGATGCCGAGTACGTCGTGGTGCCCGAGCAGAACGCGGTGGTGATGCCCGGGGGCGTCGACTTCGCGGCTGCGGCGGTGCTCACGTGCGCGGGCATGACCGCGATGCACGCCACGAAGCTCTCCAACCTGCGCGTCGCCGACACCGCGGTGGTCGATGGCATCGGTGGCGTCGGCATCCTCGTGGTCCAAGCCGCCGCGCACGCCGGTGCGCGGGTGATCGCGGTGGCGGACTCGGAAGAGAAACTTCAGCTCGCGCGCGATCACGGCGCAAGCGACGGCATCCTGGTGGCGACACCCGAGGCCTACGACGACCTTGCCGGTGGGATCCGAGGTCTCACCGGTGGTCGCGGCACCGATGTGTTCTTCGAATTGGTGGGGACCACCCGGTCGATGACGGCCGGGATACGCTCGCTCGCGAAGGGCGGACGTTTCGTCTCGACCGGGTACACGGACCAACAGATCGAGATCCACCCGATCGAGTTCATCCTGCCGGAGTCTTCGTTCATCTCAACGGTCGCCGCGACCCGGCTGGACCTACAGGACGCGATGGCGTTGGCGGCGGCCGGGGCCATGACCGTACCGATCGCCGGCACGTTCCCTCTGGAGGGCGTCTCAGAGGCGCTCGATGCCCTACGGCAACGTGGGGTGCTCGGCCGCCAAGTCCTGCAGATCGCCTGAACCCCACCACACGAGCGAGGAGACGAGGAGATGTCCACGATCACCGAACCGACGATCGCGTTCTTGCAGGAACCGTTGCGTCTCTACATCGATGGTGCGTTCGTTGAGACCGAAGGATCGATGGCCACGATGAATCCGGCGACCGGGCAGACGCTCGCCATGGCGCCGCTGGCCACCGAGCGAGAGGTCAACGCCGCCGTGGAGGCAGCCGCGCGCGCGTTCGAAACCTGGCGATCCGTACCGCCGACACGTCGCGCGCGGTTGCTCTGGTCGCTCGCCGACCTGCTGGAGGCCAACAAGGACGAGTTCGCGACGATCGAGGTACTCGACAACGGCAAGCCGATGTGGGAGGCGGAAGCCGTCGATGTCGCGCTCACGATCGAGCTGTTCCGCTACTACGCCGGGTGGACCACCAAGTTGACCGGGGACGTCCTGCCCAACTCGATCCCGGGGATGCTCACGCTGGGAAAGCGAGAGCCGATCGGTGTGGTGGCCGCGATCACGCCGTGGAACTTCCCGCTGCTAGAGGTGGCCTACAAGCTGGGTCCGGCGCTCGCGGCCGGGTGCACGGTGGTGGTGAAGCCCTCCGAACTCGCTCCGCTTTCCACGCTTCGCCTCATGGACATGATCCACCAGGCCGGCTTCCCGCCGGGTGTCGTGAACGTCGTGATCGGGGGACCGGACGTAGGCGCGAGCCTGGTGCGCCACCCCGGCGTACACAAGATCGCGTTCACGGGTCAGACGGCCACGGGCAAGGAGATCATGCGCGCCTCGATCGACGGGCTGAAGCGCGTGACCCTGGAGCTGGGCGGCAAGAACCCGAACATCGTGTTCGCCGATGCCAACCTGGAGGCGGCAGCGAGCGGAGCCTTCGGTGGTGCGTTCTTCAACCAGGGGCAGGCGTGCGTGGCCGGGTCGCGCCTGTTCGTGGAGGCGCCGGTGGCCGAAGAGCTGGTGGCGCGCGTGGTCGAACAGGCGAATCAACTCCGGCTGGGGCACGGCCTTGATCCCCAGACACAGATGGGGCCGCTGATATCGGCTCCGCATCGGCGCCGGATCCTCTCCTACGTCGAGTCGGCCACCGAACAAGGCGCACGTGTCGAGGCGGGTGGGGCAGAGGCCTCCATAGAAGGACTGGAGGCGGGGTTCTTCGTTCAGCCCACCGTGATCTCGGGGGTGAGCAACGACATGAAGGTGGCCCAGGAGGAGATCTTCGGACCCGTCCTGTCGGTGATCACGTGGGAGGACGAAGACGAGTTGCGCAGGCTCGCCAATGACGTGGACTTCGGTTTGGCGGCGGGCGTCTGGTCCGGGGACGTCAGCAAGGCGCTTCGACTGGCTGATGACCTCCAGGCCGGCACGGTCTGGATCAACACCTATGGCATGTTCGATGTGGCCGTGCCGTTCGGGGGTCGCAAGCACTCGGGGTTCGGGCGCGAACTCGGAGCGGAGGCGTTGGAGCCGTACCTGCAGTCGAAGTCGATCTGGGTCGACCTCACGTCGACGGTGCCGCAGTCCGGGCAAGGCATCTCGCGCTGAGCGGGATCGAACGAGGGAGGGAGCAACGCATGAGCGAACGCATCTTCATCAGGAACGGAACCCTGGTCACCATGAACGACGCCGACGAGATGATCTTCGGCGGCAGTGTCGTGATCGAGGGCGACCGCATCGTGGATGTCGGTCCGGACGCCGAGGTGGCTGCGCGCCAGAGCACCGACGGTGCGGTCATCATCGAGGCCGAAGGAAAGGCCGTACTCCCCGGGCTGGTGGATCTGCATTTCCACACGGCGGTCGGCAAGGGATGGAGCGATCACCTGCCCCTTTGGGAGTACCTCGATACCTGTTGGTATCCGATCATCCGCGCGCTCAACCCGGAGGAAGCGTATTGGGCCGCCCTGGCCAGCTACAGCGAGTCCATCAAGTGCGGCGTGACCACCGTGAACGACATGTATCGCCAGCTCCCCAGTCTGGCGCGCGCCGCCGAGGAGATCGGGATCCGCGCCGTGCTCTCCAACGACGTTGCCGATGACGAGCACCACCTGGACACGCTGGAGGACAACAAACTCGCCTACGAGACCTCGCACGGTGCGGCCAACGGCCGGATCGAGGTCTACGTCGGGATCGAGTGGCTCCCCCTGGCCTCGGAAGGGCTCCTGAAGGAGACCCGCATGTTGGCGGACGATCTCAACACCGGGATCCACATCCATCTCAACGAGTCGCTGACGGAGGTGGAGAACTCGAAGGAGCGCTTCGGTCGTCGCCCCACCGAAGTGGCATATGACTGCGGGATCCTGTTCGAACGCTGCATCGCCGCGCACTGCGTGTGGCTCTCCGACACGGAGATGGCGCTGATGCGCGAGACCGGCACGCAGATCTCCCACAACCCGACATCGAACGCCAAGCTCGGGAACGGGATCGCGCGCGTGCCCGAGATGCTCGCGGCCGGGATCAACGTAGGACTCGGGCACGACGCGGCGGAGTGCAACAACAGCCGCGACCTGTTCGAGGTCATGAAGTTCGCGTCGCTGATCCACCGGGCCAGCCGGGTGGACCCGAGCTTGCAGCAGGCGCCCGACGTGGTGCGCATGGCCACGCGGAACGGCTCGGCAGCGCTCGGGCACGAGACCGGCGAGCTGACCTCGGGCAAGAAGGCCGACGTGATCCTCGTCGACCTGCAGAACCAGATGTTCACGCCGCTCTACCCCGAGAGCAAGGCGCATCTGTATTCGCACCTGGTCTTCTCGGCGAACGGCAGCGCGGTGAACACCACCATCATCGACGGCCAGATCGTCTATCGGGACCGTCAGTTCACGACGATCGACGAGCCCGAGGTGTTGCACCACGCGAACGAGGCGTTCATGAGTGTCCTGGACCGTATGGTGGTCCCCACCTGATCCACCGGAGCTGAAGTGACGACTGCGCAGATGGCTGCTCGCACACTGGTCCTGGGGGACCCGGTCATCGCGCTGGGGTCCCAGACCCTGATCCCCGACGGTGCGCTCATCGTGGAGGGGACCACGATCGTGGCCGCGGGACCACGCGTGGAGCTCGAGCGACTGGGGCCCTTCGACCGGACCCTCGGCTCGGCCTCGCACTTCGTGATGCCGGGATTCATCAACTGCCATTACCACTCGGAACTGGCGATAGGGCCCGGCCTCTACCAGTTCATCTTCGAGCGAGCGAACGTCTTCATCCACGCAGTCATGGGAGACCTGGAGGAAGAGGACATCTACACCGGCGTGTTGTGGGGTCTGGTGAACGCCATCAAAGGCGGGCAGACCGCCACGGTGGATATGTACTACGGACGCCCGGGTATGACCGACTTCGGATGCCGCCCGGCGCTACAGGCCTACGAGGACGCGGGTCTCCGCACGGCGTTCGGGCTGGTGAGTCGCGACGAGAACCTCTACGTCCACGAACCGAACGAGAAGTTCCTCGCGGGCTTGCCGCTCGACCTGGCCGAAGAGATCCGCCGCTCGCCGATGGGGTACGCGTGGCCGGTGGACGACGTGATGGCGGCCTTCGCGCGGCTGCATGCCGATTGGCACGGGCGCGACGACCGCATCCGGATCGTCACCGCCCCCGACTGGACCCCCGCCTGCTCCGATGATCT
>JAYVBZ010000070.1:0-2637 GCA_043750215.1 Actinomycetota bacterium | reverse complement strand
AAGAAGTCCGCGGCCCGCAAGAAGACGGCAGCGAAGCGCAAGCCCGCCGCCAAGAAGTCCGCGGCCCGCAAGAAGACGGCAGCGAAGCGCAAGCCCGCCGCACGCAGGAAGAGCGCCGCGAAGAAGCGCTGATCTTCCAGCGAACCGTGTCGAAGGGGGGCCTCGAGCCCCCCTTCCGCGTTCTCGGGGCTAGCCCGTGCTAGGCTCCGCGCCGCGCTAGGAAGCGCATCGCATGACCTCAACGACCACCTCCCCGCAGCAATCCACGCCGGTGCCGTCCGTGCTCGTCGCACTGGTCGTTCGTGATGCCGAACCGTGGCTGCGTGAATCCCTCGCGGCCCTCGCGGCCCTCAATTACCCTCGTCTGGGCGTGATCGCGGTCGACAACGCCTCTACCGACGGTTCGAACGACATCTTGCAGGAGGCACTGGGGGAGCGCCGGGTCATGCGGTTCCCAGAGGATCGTGGCCTTGCGGGTTCGCTGAAAGCCGTGCTGGAGATCAGCGCCGCTCGTGAGGCGGACTACCTCCTGATCCTGCACGACGATGCAGCCCTTGACCCAGACGGCGTGACACGACTGGTTGAGGCCGCGATCGGCATCCAGGGAGTCGACAACGTGGGTGTTGTGGGCGCGAAGGTCGTCGACTGGGATGACCCACGGCAGCTCCGTGATGTTGGGAGTTCAGCGGACCGGTTCGGTCATCGCTATACCCCGTTGCAGCCCGGGGAGATCGACCAGGGACAGTTCGACCGGGTACTCGAGGTGCTCGGGGTAGATCCGTGTGCCCTCCTCGTTTCCAGGGACGCATGGCAACGGGTCGGGCTGTTCGACGAACGGCTCGACGTGAGCCACGAGGGCCTCGATCTCTGCTGGCGCGTTCGGATGGCGGGGTTCCGCGTCCTCATGACGCCGCTCGCACGGGTCCGGCATCGGAGGACATCCGCCGTCGAACGCCGTCGTGACCGTGATCGCCGGAGCGATCGCTACTACGAGGACCGCGCCGCACTGGCGTCGATGATGAAGAACTACGGTCTCCTCAACCTGCTGTGGCTTCTGCCGCTGACGTTCCTCTTGGGGTTGGCCCGGCTCGCGATGCTCGGCCTCTCCCGCCGATTCGACGAGGCCTATGACCTGGTGTCGGCCTGGGGCTGGAACGTGCTCCACCTTCCGGGCACCCTTCGTCGACGTTTCCGCGCTCAGCGGGCACGCACGGTGCCCGACCGCAAACTCCGCCGCTTCATGGAATCGGCCGGCCTGCGGCTGCCCCGATGGTTCGAAAAGGCCGAACGTATCTTGGCGGAGCAGCGTTCCATCCAAGAAGCTGATGAAGGCGAACCTTCATCCCGCCGCCTGCGCGATCGAACCGCCTCGTTGGTGGGCGAGCACCCCGCCTTGGTGGGATCGTTCGTGGCGATACTGGTGGGCGCGCTGTCTATCCGCGGACTCATGAACGGCGCGTCGATCCACGGTGGAGTCGTGGCGGTCTTCCCCGGTCGCCCAGGAGGGTTCTTCGCCGAACTCGCGGCCCCCTACCGTTCGACGGCCCTCGGCGGTTCCCTTCCGGCGAGTCCGGCGCTGGGGGCCGCAGGCGCACTTTCCTGGGCCCTGTTCGGGAGCACATCGATGGCCCAGAAGGTGCTCCTGGCAGGTGTTCCGGCGCTCGCAGGGATCCTGTTCTATCGCGCCGCCGTTCGCCTGACGACGCGGCCGGGTGCCGCTGTCCTGGGAGCCGGGGGCTACGTGCTGTCGGCAGCCCTCCTGTGGCCGTTCTCTCAAGGCCGCATCGGCTTGCTGGTAGCCGCGGCCCTCATCCCCCCCTTGGCCGAGCGAACCGAGATCTCTTTCGGATCGGATGAGTTGGCCGATGGCCGCTGGCGATTCATGGCTGGTCTGGGGGTGACGTTGGCGGTCGGGATCGCCTTCGAGCCGGGCGTGCTCCTGGCGTTCGCGGTACTCGTTGGGGTTCAGCTGATCGCCGGCAGATCCCGTGTCCGCGGGTGCTCGCTCATCACAGGAGGCGTGCTGGTGGCCGGCGCGCTCGTCTTCCCATTCGTGCCCTCGCTCCTGGCTGACGGTGGTCGCGGGATCGGGTCTCTGGTGGGTACCGTCGATCTCTCGCGGCTGGGCCGCCTGGCGGTCGGCCCGGGGCCCGGAACGTGGTTGATCGCCGCCTTCCTACCGATCTCGGCTGTTCTCGGCCTGTCCCTGGTTGGCCCTGGCCACCGCGCGCGGGCTATGCGGATGGCGGTAGCGGCGGCGGCGGCATTACTGCTGGCCTGGCTCTCCTCGGCCGGCTGGCTGCCGGCGGCGCTCTCCGATGCGCCCGTCTACATCGTTCTCGCCGCAGCGGCGGAGGCGTTCTTGGTGAGCCTTGGGCTGGCTTCGGTGCTCGGTGTGGCGCACGAGTCCTTCGGGGCGCGGCAGGTCGGGACCGCTGCGCTGGCCGTTGTGCTGGCGGGCGGGTTGTCGCTGCAGGCCCTGAGCGCCATGTCGGCGGGGTGGGCCTGGGGTGGCGCCGACAAGATCTCGGCGGCCTGGGCTGTGGTGGAAAGCGGGGCGCAGGGCGACTTCAACGTCTTGTGGGTAGGGGGAGGAACCGAGCCTTTCCCGGCCCCCGGCGGCGACCCGCAGGCGCT
>JAYVBZ010000069.1:0-3430 GCA_043750215.1 Actinomycetota bacterium | reverse complement strand
GGCAACCGCTAGGCACAGCCCATGACCTCCCGATACGAACTCGACCGATCGTCAACCAAAGAGCTCCACGACCGAGCCATCCAGATCGCGCGCCATCGGACCGATGTCGGGTTCCTCTGGGACCTTGTGAAAGCCCTCCCGGTGGCCGAAGAGGTCATAGGTGATGACTCACGAAGCAAGGTCGACATCATGCGACCGCTCGCCCTCATCAACGACTTCTTCGAGTCGGGCGATGGTGCGCTCGGCGAAGCGCTCAGACCGCTCTTCCTTGACTACCTGGTGCAGCACGAGACGGAGTGAGCGGAGCGCATCCTCCTGCTGCGAGACAGGGTCCCGCGCGGCTACCCCAGGACGACGCGACCTGAGCGGATCACCAGCCGGATGTCGTCGAACGCGGTCAGTTCCTCCAGCGGGTTCGAACCCAGGGCGACCAGGTCCGCCGGCGCATCGCGAACGATCGGCGATCGGGTGAGCGCCGAGAGGACCTGGTCGTTGGTCAGGCCCGCATCGCGTATCCACAGCAATTCGCGAGTATGGATCCCGGGAGGGATGGCTCCGTTGCCGAGATCGGTGCCGTAGCTCACCGCCCCCCCCGCCTCGTTGAACCTTCGAAGGTTGTCCAGCGCTGCACGTATCTGGGGCGTATCTCTTCCGAAGCTCAGGATGTCCAGGGTGGACACCCACCGCATACGTTGGGAGGCGGTAAGGATGACGTCGTCGGAGAGTCGGGTCCATGGGGTGTGCGCGAGTTCATGTACGCCGGCGCCGAGAGCCCGCTCGACCTGACCGGCTCCTTGGGCGTGGGCAGTCACCGGGATATCTGCGATCACCGCCGCATCGCAGATAGCCATCAACGTTGCGTCATCGGGCGTAGGGCCGTCTTCGATATTCAGCGAGACCTTGATAGCCGTTGCCCCGGAAGCGGCCAACTCCCGAACGGCGACCGCGGCATCTTGTGGCCCCTCCACCTCACGGCCGGTGCCGGCGGGTGCCCATGGCGCCCGAGTGGGATAGCCACCCGGCGCGGTCAGCATCGGCCCGACGGCGCGGATCAGCGGCCCATTGAAGGTGACCAGTTCCGAAGCGTCGGCCAGGTTGAAGATCCGGTCGGCCGGCCACGCCAGGTCTCGGACCGCGGTGACGCCACCCCGCAGGACCGCGACCGGGTCGGAGCGTTCGATATGAACATGGCGATCAGCGGCCGCCGGCATGAGGAACCCGTCGATGTCGATCTCTTGATCGGCAGCGGGGACCTGTACCGCCGGGCCTGCGGCGGCGATCAGCCCGCCCTCGAATACGACGCGCGCGTCGGCAACCAGCCGGCCGGGTCCGAACCACGCCAGGGGCGCGCGAACGGAGAGTCGGGTCACGCCCCCACGCCTGCAGTGCGCATGGCCTTCAGTTCCTTGCGAAGGTCGTTCACTTCATCGCGAAGGCGTGCCGCGTATTCGAACCGGAGGTCCTTCGCCGCTTCGTGCATCTCATCCTCGAGCGTCTGGATCAGGCGCGTGAGTTCGTCCTGCGGCATCTCGGGGCGGACGGCACGCTTCGTGCGGGTCTTCTTCGGCACCGTTGGTCCGTCCTCACCTCGGAGCGTCAGGAGGATGTCGGTGACCTTGCGTTGGATGGTGGTCGGGTCGATGCCGTGTTCGACGTTGTAGGCGAGCTGGATCTGCCGACGGCGCTGCGTTTCGCTGATGGCGCGTTTCATGGAATCGGTCACGGTGTCCGCGTACATCAGCACGGTGCCGTCGACGTTCCGGGCCGCACGGCCGATGGTCTGCACCAGGGACGTGACCGAACGCAAGAACCCCTCTTTGTCAGCGTCCAAGATGGCAACCAGGGAGACCTCTGGCAGGTCGAGCCCCTCACGCAACAAGTTGATCCCCACCAGCACATCGAACTCCCCCAGACGGAGATCGCGCACGATCTCGATGCGCTGCAACGTATCTACCTCGGAGTGGAGGTACCGAACGCGGATGCCCATCTCCACCAAGTAGTCGGTGAGGTCTTCAGCCATCTTCTTCGTGAGCGTGGTCACCAGGATCCGTTGGTTCCGCTCGGCGCGGATCCGGATCTCCTCGATGAGATCGTCGACCTGCCCTTTCGTGGGACGGATCTGGACCTCCGGATCCACCAACCCGGTTGGACGAACGATCTGTTCCACGATGCGCGGTGATATCTCGAGCTCGTACGCGCTCGGGGTCGCAGAAAGGTAGACGGTCTGATGTACGCGCTCCACGAACTCTTCGAAGCGCAGCGGCCGGTTGTCGATGGCGCTCGGCAACCTGAATCCGTGTTCGACCAGGTTGGACTTCCTGGACAGATCCCCGTGGAACATCGCGCGGATCTGCGGAACGGTGACGTGCGACTCGTCGATCACCACCAGGTAGTCGTCCGGGAAATAGTCCAGCAGGGTGAACGGCGCTGTGCCGGCGGCGCGCCCGTCCAGGTGGCGAGAGTAGTTCTCGATGCCGCTGCAGAACCCGACCTCACGCATCATCTCCAGGTCATAGGCGGTGCGCATCCGCAGGCGTTCGGCTTCCAGGAGTTTGCCTTGGCTTTCCAGCTCCGCCAGGCGTTCGATGAGTTCCTGCTCGATGTCCACCAGCGCGCGCTTCATCCGCTCGTCGCTGGTGACGTAGTGCGATGCGGGGAAGATGGTGAGGTCAACGATGTTCTCGTCGATGAGCTCGCCGGTGACGGGGTCGAACTTAGAGATCCGTTCGATGGTGTCGCCCCACCATTCGATGCGGAAGCCGCTCTGTTCGTATGGCGGGAAGACCTCGAGCGTGTCGCCCTGAACCCGGAACGTACCGCGGGCTCGGCTCACGTTGTTCCTCTGATACTGGATGTCCACCAGGCGCTGCATGGCGAACTCCTGCGGGATCTCCGTGCCTTTGTAGGGGCGCAGGATCTGGCCCTCGTACTCCTCGGGCGAACCCAGCCCGTAGATGCACGAGACACTGGCGACGATGAGGACGTCGCGACGGTTCAGCAGCGCGGCGGTAGCGGAGTGGCGCAGCCGCTCGATCTCCTCGTTGACCGAGGAATCCTTCTCGATGTAGGTATCGGTGGAGGCGATGTACGCCTCGGCTTGGTAGTAGTCGTAATAGCTAACGAAGAACTCGACCGCGTTCTCGGGGAAGACCTCCCGGAACTCGTTGGCAAGCTGGGCGGCGAGCGACTTGTTCGGGGCGATGACCAGCGTCGGCCGCTGCACCTGCTCCACCAGGTGTGCGATGGTGAACGTCTTCCCGGTCCCCGTGGCGCCGAGCAATGTGATGTGTGGTTCGCCCGCGTTGACACCTTCGACCAGCTGCTCGATGGCTGCCGGTTGGTCCCCCGACGGGGTGAAGTCGGACACGAGTTTGAACGGCTTCATGGCTCCCACAGTGTAGGCAGGGTCACCGACACGGGCCTGGCCGGG